>DNAE01000006.1 GCA_003543635.1 Clostridiales bacterium
TCTGATTCTTCTCGAAGGGCTCCTCTATCTCCTTCAGGTGCTGAAGGAGCCTGATATCGTTACTGAACTTATGGGCGCTCTGGGCGATGGAGGAAAGGCAGTTTGCTACCCTGGAATCCACCTTCCTGGAATATGTCTGACCGGAAACATAGTAGGATGCTTCAAAGCCCATCTTATTGGAGATCTTCCTGTCGAGCTCCACGCACTTGTCGTGGTCGCCCTCGAACAGATCGTAGAAGCTGGCCTGTGTTCCGGTGGTACCCTTACAGCCAAGGAGCTTGAGGGATGCTTCCACCTGCTCCACCTCCTCGAGATCGAAGAGGAGATCCTGAAGCCACAGGGTTGCCCTCTTACCTACGGTTACGAGCTGCGCAGGCTGGAAATGGGTGAAGCCCAATGTGGGCATTTCCTTATACTCATCCGCAAACTCGGAAAGCTTCTTGATGCAGACCACAAGCCTCTTCCTGATAAGAGCAAGAGCTTCGCGCATCAGGATGATATCCGTATTATCACCCACATAGCAGGATGTGGCACCAAGGTGGATGATGCCCTTAGCCTTGGGGCACTGATCACCGTATGCATGAACGTGAGCCATGACATCATGACGGAGCTTCTTCTCGTACTCTGCCGCCTTCTCGTAGTCAACGTCGTTCACATGTTCCTTGAGCTCGTTTATCTGCTCGTCCGTTATATCGAGACCCAGTTCCTTCTCGGACTCCGCAAGGGCGATCCAGAGCTTCCTCCAGGTGGTGAACTTCTTGTCGGGAGAAAAGATATACTGCATCTCCGGACTTGCATAACGGGAATTAAGGGGGCTCTCGTATGAGGGCTTATTCATGGTCATTTTTTACTCCTCCAGGATTTTTTCTGCTGCCTTAAGTTTAGCACAAACGCAGAATACTTCGATCGCCTTTTTGATGTCTTCCAAGGAGGGGAAGCTGGGAGCGATCCTGATGTTGGAATCCTCGGGATCTACACCGTAGGGATATGTTGCTCCGGCGGGAGTAAATGCTACGCCGAGCTCCTTGCAAAGACCGACGACTGCCTTAGCTGTTCCGGGATATACATAGGCACTTATGAAGTAACCGCCGAGGGGCTTGTGCCACCTGACCGTATCCGTACCGGAAAGCTCCTTATCCATGATGTCGAGGGTAAGCTCGAACTTGGGTCTCAAGAACTCGGCATGCTTTCTCATGTGGGCCTTCATGGCATCGAGGTCGGGCATGAAGAGTACATGTGCATACTGGTTGATCTTGTTGGCTCCGATGGTCTGTACGGAAAGATACTTCATGGCGTGGGCCATGTTCTCCTTGTTGGAAGCGATACATGCAAGACCCGCACCTGCGAAGGTGATCTTGGATGTGGATGCGAATTCATAGACTCTCGAAGGGTTTCCCGCCTCCTCGCAAAGGCCGAGGATATCGGGTATCCTTCCCTGCTTCTCGGGCTCGTTATAGAGATGATGTACCACATAGGCGTTATCCCAGAAGATCCTGAAATCCTTGGCGCCCGTCTTCATGGAAGCAAGTCTCCTGCAGACCTCCTCGGAATAAACATATCCGTCGGGGTTTGTGTAACAGGGTACCGACCACATACCGAGGACTTTCTCGTCCTTAACAAGCTCCTCAACGATATCCATGTCGGGGCCGTCCTCCTTGAGGGGTACTGCTATAAGTTCAAAACCGAGGGTCTCAGTAACCTTGAAATGTCTGTCGTATCCGGGAACGGGGCAAAGCCACTTCTTGTTCTCGATCTGTCCCCAGGGCTTCTCGGAATCGTGCTCACCGAATACATAAGCTCTCATGAGGGCGTCAAACATAAGGTTAAGGGACGAACCGTTACCGATATAGATGTTGTCCTTATCGGTCTCGAGGACGGAAGCGAAGAGCTCCCTTGCCTCAACGATACCGTTGGGAACACCGTAGTTCCTGACATCGGCACCGCTTACGGATTTAAAGGAACTGTCCTTCAATCCCTCGAAAAGTCCGTTGGACATGGCAAGCTGTTCCGGAGAGGGCTTACCCCTTGTCATATCAAGGCTGAGATCAGCTGCCCTGAACTCCTCTACTCTCTTGAGGAGCGCTTCCTTTTCTGCCATCAATTCTTCTGCCGACATCTCTTTGAACGACTTCATGTTTTTTACCTCGATTTTGCGATTTTTGTTCTTGCGAATTGCATTTTTCACTCGTTTTGGATTTAAAAACCTTATGTATTATATAAAAAATGCAAGAAAACAAAAACGATGATTCATTAAAACTCGGTAATTTCTACATTATGTATAAAACCGCTGCGGGAATGCGTGACCAATCCCACCAAAAAGATGATATTTTTGTCGTATAAACCGTTTTTATGTACAAAGACTCTTGTGGCTTTCAACATATTGTTCCGCTTACGCCTGTCTATGGCAAGAGACGGATCATAGTCGGAATTATTCCCCTTATACCTGGATTTGACCTCGATCACATATATGTTGTCGCCCTTTTCCATGACGGCATCAAGTTCTCCCGCGAGGTGGACATAGTAGTTCCTGGCAAGGAGCCTGTATCCTCTTTTTTGCATAACCTCAATGACACGGTCCTCCGCCGCTTTTCCGATCTTCTTGTTGTCCATGGGGTAATGATAGAACAGATCAAAGGGAGATTTGCACCAAATCGGTTACAATCGGTTACAAACCTTCAGTATTTGGCGATAAGGCGAACGAGTTTCTCGAAGGGCCTTTTGAGAACGACGTACCAGATCTCCTTCTTACCGTACTTTTCCACCAGGACAGTATGTACACCGGCAAAACGTCCCGCGATAACATCGGTGAAGACCTGATCTCCCACCATAACGCACTCTTCCCGCCTTACATCCATGAGTTTCATGGCACGGTTTATTCCGTCGGGCCTGGGCTTATGGGCGTAGGTTACGCAGGGGATATTCAGGGCATCAGCTATCCCCTTGGATCTTCCCGTCTTGGCATTGGAGACAAGACAGCAGGAAAAGCCCATGGACCTTATCTTGTCGATGAATTCCCGGGAGTAATCCGTGGGAGCCGTGGCATGGTCGGGACCTAAGGTATTATCAAAATCCAAAAGGAAACACGTCTTGCCCTCGGACTTCAATACGTCGAGGGGTATATCGAAGACGGACTTTCTCACATCGTCCGGTACCAGGGCGCTAAAGATATTCATGTCAGAAATTTTATAATTAAAACATGCAATTGTAAATGTACTTTACTTATCATGTGTTATTATATATGCGCATTAAAAGAAAAACTCAAAGGAGTATCCTATGAAGATCGCAAAGTTCGGCGGGTCATCCCTCGCCAATGCATTTCAGATACAGAAGGTCTGCGACATCGTTCTATCAGACGAGGACAGACACATAATAGTCGTTTCCGCCCCCGGTAAGAGAACTCGAGACGATATCAAGGTCACGGATCTTCTCATCTCCGTCGCCAACGCAAGACTCGAAGGAAACGATCCTAAGGAAGAGCTTTCCAAAGTTATTGCAAGATATAAGGAGATAACGGACGATCTTAATATCCCCGATATCCTTCCCGAGATCGAGAAGACCCTTAACGACACCGCCTATGCCGACTACGACGATAAGGTACAGTACCTGGATTCCGTCAAGGCCATGGGTGAGGATTGCTGTGCAAGACTCGTTGCCCGCTACCTTACTTCCATCGGTCATCCTGCAAAGTACTGCAATCCCAAGGAGTGCGGTCTTTTCCTGGAGCACGACGAGGCAGGCAAGGCACGCATCCTCGGAGAATCCTACGATAATCTCGAGAATCTCAAGTACGAGCGTTCCCTTTGCATATTCCCGGGATTCTACGGATACGGCAAGGACGGAAAGATCATCACCTTCTCCAGGGGCGGTTCCGACATCACGGGTTCCATCCTCGCAGGTGC
>DNAE01000025.1:0-1187 GCA_003543635.1 Clostridiales bacterium
GAAGGATCCCTCGAAGGCTCGTAATACGAATTATCAGGTTCAATGTACTGATCATCACGGTTCATAGATTGTTATTACATACCCTCCGTTCTTCATTTACCCGCAGACGGGTATAGAAAAACAGAATATATTGTAACAAAAATGTCGGATTATCTCAATCAAGACCCTTTGCGATTTCAAGAAGCCTGTTAAGGCGGTGGTTCATGCCCGATTTTCCGATGGGGGGATCCATCAGTTTCCCCAGATCCGCTATGGAAAGGCCGGGATTCTCAAGATGGACCTCCAGGGCATCCTTTAACTCCTTGGGGAGGGACCTGTATTCCTCGCTGGCCTTGAGTTTGAGGAATGCCTCGTTACGCCGGACTCCCGCCTCCGCCTGCCTTCCCGCATTGGCGGTGTCGCAGTTCATGGCCCGGTTGACGTTAACGTAGACTTCCTTCTCGGCCCTTATGCTCTCGAAGGTGAGCCTGCTTTTACCCGCGCCGATCATACCCAGGAAATCCGCTACGGAATCCCCGTTCCTTATATAGATGACATTAAGTCCGGACCGTTCGCTCAGGGTAAAGGCTATCCCCTCCCCCTCCAGTATCTGACCGATTATCTCCGCCGCGGCGGGATTCTTGACGCGGAGTTCTATCCTGTAAGACTTGCGCGGATCGGTGAAGTAA
Organism: Clostridiales bacterium; assembly: GCA_003543635.1. Lineage (GTDB taxonomy): Bacteria > Bacillota > Clostridia > Saccharofermentanales > Saccharofermentanaceae > Saccharofermentans. The sequence continues at coordinate 669 of DNAE01000025.1, forward strand.
CCGCACTCCAAAAAGACTCCCCTTAGGAAATATCTCCTGAATTCGGGCTCCGTGGGATCTCCCAGCAGGATACTATCCTCGTCACGGCAGTAGGTGACCCCCGCCAGGGTCGCCTGGACCTTGAAATCGTCCTTGGGGAGATTATCGGTTATCTCTTCCTTTATAAATGAACTGAAACTGTCGGGATTATCCTTCTTTGACATATCTCGGATCCCTGTATATATCCCTGTGATGGACCGCCACACGGTAGCCCAGGGCATCGAGTCTCGAGGCGAGCCTCTCCGCCATATAGACGGACCTGTGCCTTCCGCCGGTGCAGCCGATGCCTATATGCAGGCGGCTCTTTCCCTCTCTTATATAGAAGGGGATGGAGAATTCGAACAGGTCGGCAAGCTTTCCCTCGCATTCCCCGGTCTCCTCGAATCCCTGAAGATACTCCTCGATCTCCTTGTCCTTACCGGACATCATCTTGAGTTCCTCCACCCAGTAGGGGTTGGGAAGGAACCTGACATCGAAGAC
>DNAE01000025.1:1299-2917 GCA_003543635.1 Clostridiales bacterium
GAGATCCCTCCCACCTTTCCGTCGTCCTCCAGGAGCGCCCTGAGAGCTTTCTTCAGGGACGAGATCGGCATGAGGGTCGTATCGATGACATTCGTGGCCCGTCCCCTGACGTTCTCCAGCATCTTGCGCTCGGCGGCGATGGCATCCGTCAGGCTCATCTCATCCGTGAGGGGATGCTTTCTCCTGGTCTGGCGGTACCTGCTCACCAGGACCTCGTCGCTTGCCTCCAGGAAAACGATCCTGTAGGGGATCGAGAGCTCCTCATCTATCTTCTTAAGGGCGTTATCGAGACCCCTCAGGAGCTCGCGGCTCCTGACGTCCACGACGAATGCCACCTTGTCGGTACCGGCGGAGTCTCCCTCGCCCTTGCTGAACATGGAAACGAATTCCGGAAGGAACTGGGGAGGCAGATTATCGATACAGAAATATCCGTTATCCTCAAAAAAAGCAACTGCCTGGCTCTTTCCCGCTCCGCTCATGCCCGTCAGGATGATCAGATCCATATCACTCCCACTCTCCTATAAGTCTGACTTCCGTCTGAAGTCTTACACCGGAATCGGCGTACACCTTATCCTGCACATATCTTATGAGCCGCATAACATCGGAGCCACTGGCGGCACCTCCGTTATTGACCACGAACCCCGCATGCTTCGGCGAGACCTGTGCACCGCTCTCGTCCAGTTTAAACCCTTTGAGTCCGCTGCCCTCGATCAGGGCGCCGGCATAGTATCCCTCGGGTCTTTTAAAGGTGGAACCCGCACTCGGGACCTCCAGGGGCTGGGACCGGGTCCTCTTCTCCCGAAGCTCGGCCACATAAGAATCGATGGTCTCCTTGTTTCCCCTTTTAAGTCTGATCTTAAGGCTCGTCACCACCACGGTGCCCTCCGTCTTCTCGAAGACGCTGGTCCTGTAACCGAATCCGCACTCCGAAGCGGGGAGGGTCCTGATCTCATTATCCTTTATATAGGTAACCGAAACGGCGATATCCTTGATCTCTCTTCCGTAGGCACCGGCATTCATGAATACGGCGCCGCCCACATTGCCGGGTATACCGCAGCAGAACTCGGCTCCCTCCAGGGACTCCCTGGCACATACCGTGCCCAGAAGGGCCAGTGACGCGCCTGCCTGCGCTTCTATCTCCACATATCCGTCGGGATCTTCTTCGCCGACCTTGATATCCGACATATTCCTGCCGATCCTTATGACAAGGCCGTCAAAGCCCTTATCGGAAACGAGCATATTTGAACCGGCACCCAGGATCAGCACCTTCCTTCCCTCAGAGGAAGCAAGGGATAAGAGTTCTCTTATCTCCTCCTCCGAGGAGGGCTCGGCGAACATAGCCGCGGGGCCTCCGCACTTGAAGGTCGTGTACTGCTTAAGGGGAACGTTTTCTCTTATATCCGTCATTTGGCAGAGTTACCTCCCGGGAAGACCCTGGCAACAAGATCCGCCGCCGCGTTATATCCCATCTTCTTGACCCTGTAGTTGATGGCCGCAGCCTCGACGATGATCGCCAGGTTACGTCCGGGTCCCACGGGGATCGTCAGGGAGGGCACCTTGATACCGAGGATATCCGTGGTCTCCTCGGTAAGTCCCATCCTGTCGTATGTCTTCTTCT
>DNAE01000224.1 GCA_003543635.1 Clostridiales bacterium
ATCGGCGACGAGCAGAGCATAGAGGCATCCCTTTCAACCTTCTCCGCACACATGTCGAACATAGTCTTCATACTGAAGAATGTCAGGGGAAGATCCCTTGTGCTCTTGGATGAATTGGGATCCGGTACCGATCCCACGGAGGGTGCGGCCCTTGCCATTGCTGTCCTCAATGATCTTTTCGCCAGGGATTGCATAACCATGGCGACCACCCATTACAAAGAACTCAAGGCGTATGCCGTTACGAAGGACGGGGTCATGAATGCCGCCTGTGAATTCGACACGGAGACCCTTTCTCCCACCTATAGGCTGGTGGTGGGAATGCCCGGTGCCAGTAATGCGTTCATCATCTCCAAGAAGCTGGGACTTCCCGGCAGGATAATCGATGAGGCAAAAAGCGGGCTCACCGATGACGAGATGAGGTACGAGCACCTGATATCGGAGGCCGAGTCAAATAACAAGGAGGCCTCGAGACTCCGGGAGGAGAACGAACGCCTCAACGCCGAGCTTCAGAAGAAGGTCGCGGAACTCGAGGATGAGAGGAAGGCCCTGAAGGCGTCCAAGACCAAGATATTGAATGACATGAGGAACGAGCAAAGGGAGATCCTTGAGCAGAAGGAATCGGAACTCGACTCCATGATCAGGGCGGCGAAGAAGAAGGCCAAGAAGAGTGCCCAGGAGAGCGCTGCCGAGGAACTGGATAAGGTCAGAAGAAGGCTTCGTGCCGGGATAAAGGATCTTTCCAGCGATGAAGAGGATGATCTTATCGAGAATGTTGCCTTGCCCGGAGAAGCCCCCAAGGCGGTAAAGGAGGGGGAGAAGTATTTTGTTCCCCATCTCAACGTCACGGGTGTCGTTACCTCCGCCCCCTCGGGCAGGAATAAGAGCGTCAGGATCTCTTCGGGAAGCATGACCTATACCGTCAAGATCGATCAGCTCCGTATGCCCACGGAGAAGCAGGAGAAGGCTCCTGAAACCCGGGGGAAGACAAGAAGGGACAGACCGGTGGATTACAGTGCCGACAGTGCCACGAAGATCCGCATGGAAAGATCCATGTCGGTCATGCCGGAGGTGATGCTGATCGGAATGACCGTTGCCGAGGCAGAGAGCCGCTTGGATTCCTATATCGACGATTGCCAGCTTGCCGGCATTTCACAGATCAGGATAGTTCACGGCAAGGGAACCGGTGCCTTAAGATCCGCGGTGGATTCCATGCTGAGGGGAGACCCCAGGATCAAGAGCCACCGTGCAGGATATCAGGGTGAAGGAGATGACGGTGTTACCGTCGCCACCCTTAATTAAGAAAGGAAGACAGATGATCTTTACCGATAAGAGACTTAATATAATGATAGGAGCCTACGGAAGCGGAAAGTCCGAGGTGGCCGTCAATTGCGCCCTTAAGATGAAGGAGACGGATCCTTCAAGGAAGGTGCTCATGGCCGATATGGATATAGTGAATCCCTTTTACAGGTCGGTGGATGCGAAGAAGCTCCTGGAGGATAACGATATCAGGGTGATCGCCCCCTCCTATGCCAACTCCAATGTGGATGCCCCTGTACTGACGGGGGAGATGTACGTCATATTCGACGATGAGAGCTACTCGGGAGTCTTCGATATCGGAGGAGAGGATATGGGTGCCACGGTGCTCGGATCCCTCAAGAAGAGACTTGCGGGGATCGACTGTAACCTTCTCATGGTGGTCAATACCCTGAGACCGTTCACCTCCGATGTGGAGGGGATCCTTAAGATGGGAGGCGAGCTTCAGGAGGCATCCGGCATGAAGATCACGGGATTCATCAATAACACGAATCTTCTGGAATACACCACCTTGGACCATGTGCTTGCGGGTGAGAAGATGATCCTTGAAGCTTCCGAAGCCTGCGGCGTTCCCCTTCTTCTTACGACGATGATGGAGGGCGTTGCCTCGGAGGATGATCTTAAGAAGTTCTCATCTCCCGATATCCTTCTCATGAAACGAACGATCAATTACAGTTTCTGATATTGATACTTGTTTTTAAAGGGATGACTCGATCCTTCGGGTCATCTCTTTTTATGCTCAGATCGTGGAAATTCATAAAATCTTAAGGCTTTTACGCCTGTTTTCTTAAGCGGGCAAATAGTAGAATAGAGGCACTTTAAGGAGGAAGACAGATGGCTAATATCCTGATATGTGATGATGAGGCAGATATTGTTAATGCGTTGAAGATCTATCTCAACGATCCCGGGTATCGTATCTTTGAAGCACATAACGGGAGGGAAGCGCTGGAGATCACAAGACAACACGAGATTCATCTTGTTCTGATGGATATAATGATGCCGGTCATGAACGGTATCGAAGCCATGGCCAAGATCAGGGAAGAGAGCAATGTGCCTGTGATCCTTCTTACTGCCAAGAGCGAAGATGCGGATAAGGTGCTGGGTCTTAACGTAGGTGCAGATGACTACATTACCAAGCCCTTCAGTCCTCTGGAAGTCTGCGCCAGAGTCAGATCCCAGCTTCGCAGATACCTGAGCCTCGGTTCCGGTGCGAACAGCAATAAAGCCAAAACGCTGACAGCAGGCGGTATCGAGCTCAATGATGAAACAAAAGAGGTTAGTGTAGACGGCGAACCGGTATCTCTGACAAAGAAGGAATACGAGATACTTAGGCTCCTCATGGAAAGCCCCAATAAAGTATTCTCACCAAGGGATATATATAGAAAAGTATGGAATGAGGATCTTATAGGGTCAGAGAATACCGTCGCCGTCCACATTAGACATTTAAGGGAGAAGATAGAGATCGATCCCGCCGAACCGAGATATCTGAAGCTTGTATTCGGTCAGGGATATAAGATCGAGAAGGGTAAGTGAAATGAGTAGATTTTTGAAAACTATCCCGGGCAAGGGCCTTTTATATGCCATGGTGCTGATCACGGGGATATTAACTCTGCTGTGCATCGGCGGAGCAGCATATATGATAGAGTCCGATTATTACATCAAGTCCGAGGAAGAGATCGAAAGAGACTATGAGCAGGAGTTTGTCATAAGCGGCATGAGAGACGCTTTTTGGGATCATTTGAGTTATGAGACCGGATCGTTGTATCGGGATACCTCAGATACCAGGGGCAATCTGTTATATAGGATCATGAACGAGGAAGGGGATATCCTGGTTGCATCTTCCGTCCAGCCTTCTTCCTACGACTATACGCTCTATACGATCGTTACCAAAGAGAAGAATACTACCACGGATGATTACGGTTACTACTGCAGCGGTATCTTCTACAACTATGATGATTATCAGGCAGCGAAAAACAACTCTTTGGATATCACATACATCATCGAATGCAGCATAGACAAGAACTACGGATATACGGATGGGATATGGCTCTTTCACCGGGTCCACCACGATCTGTATCAGTTGAAGATCGCCATCTATCCGATAGCCGCGGCCTCGGTGATCCTTTTCATCATCTCCTTTGCAGCTCTTATGCATGTGGCGGGAAGAAGACCTGATACTGATGAGATCGTACCCTGGTATTTCCATAAGGTGCCCTTTGATATCATACTGATCCCGGCGTTGATAACGACAGGTATCGTTATTACCTGTTCCAACGGAGATGAGGCGATCGCACTGGCTTTCGTATTGTTTATGGGTCTGTTCCTCCCCCTTTTATGCATGAGTGCCGCCGTAAGGATCAAGACTCATACCCTGATCAGGAACACTATCATTTTCAGAGTCCTTATGCTCCTGTGGAAGGCGGTAAGAGCCTTCGGAAGGTTTATCCTTAATGTGATCTGTAACATTAAGCTCCTATTTAAGACCTTGATCGCATTGGCGGTATTGTTCCTTGGCGCCTTATTCGTTCTCGTTGTCCGTGACTTCGATTATCAGATCGTGTTGTTGGGCATCGGCATGGTCGTATTAGCTTCCCTGACGCTTTTTGTCACACTTCAGATCAACAAGCTCAAGAAGGGCGCGGAGGAGCTCGCCTCCGGAAACTTTGACCATACCATAGAGACGGATCATATGCTGCCCGAGATAAGAAAACATGCGGATGCCCTTAACAGCATTGCCGGTGCGCAAAAGATCGCTCTGGATGAGAAGATGAGAAGCGAGAGGATGAAGACCGAACTCATCACCAATGTATCCCATGACATTAAGACTCCATTGACCTCCATAATCAACTACGCGGATCTCATCTCCAAGGAGGACGTCGGTGATAAGGCAAAGGAGTATTCGGAGGTCCTGGTAAGACAGTCCGAGAGGCTTAAAAGACTCCTTGAAGACCTGATCGAGGCCTCCAAGGCGGCCACGGGAAATATCGAGATCGAGCCGTCCCCCTGCGACGCGGCGGTATTTATCACCCAGACTTCGGGGGAGTATGAGGAGAAGATAATAAAGTCGGACCTCACTCTTCACACGGATCTTCCTTCCGAGGAGATAAGTATAATGGCGGACGGCAGAAGGATGCAGAGGATCTTCGATAACCTCATGAACAATATCTGCAAATACTCCATGCCCGGCACCCGGGTGTATCTGGCCTTGAGAAAAGAAGGAAACGAGGCGGTATTCGAATTTAAGAACACCTCGAAGGAAGCGCTCAATATGTCGGAAGAAGAACTGATGGAACGCTTCACCAGAGGAGATTCCTCCCGTAATACGGAGGGGAGCGGTCTGGGATTGTCCATAGCAAAGAACCTGACAGAACTTCAGGGAGGAACCATGAGGATAATGACAGACGGAGACCTGTTTAAAGCGGTATTGAGGTTTAAGACCATCTGAATTCCGTTTATCGGGGATAAAGAAGAGGAGCTGCCATGACGGCAGCTCCTCCTTTTATATTCTTAAGCGGGGATTATCAGAAACCGTTGACCTGATAGATGATGGCTTCCATACCGGAATCATCGGCTCTGTCTTCAGTCATTATCGTGTAGAATGTGCCGTCGGAAATGCAGCTTCCGGCGAACCAGGGATAATATGTTCCGAAGAGGTCCGAATCCTCCAGATTGCCCAGGTATGTTCCGTCGGAGCCCCAGAAATTGACTGTCCTCATGTTGCCGTCCATGGCCATATAGCCGTTGCTCGTCTTGTAAACAAAGGTTACACTGCCGAGACCCCAATCGTCAGCACCGGGCTCAAGCGTCTGCTGAAGAGTTCCGTCAAGACCGTATACGTAGATCTTGGTGGCATTTTCGTCGACACCGGAACCGGATACGATGAAGCAATCATCATAGACGTTGACGGAGGAAATGTACTCGACTCCCTCGAGGATAATGTCGGTCTTATCTGTCGTTCCGTCGGAATTGAATGTCACCTTGGAGATCTCGTTGCCGACGAACCAGGAGATTCCGAAGGAACCGTCGGGGGAAAGGGCGATGGTGTCAAGATCGCCTTCAAATGTCGTGACGATCTCACCGTCAGCCCACTCAAAGAATCCCCAGAAGGAGGAGAGATAGATCTTGCCGTCGGGTGTTGCATAGATCTCCGTGTAATCGTCGTCAAGGGTGTACTCCGAATCCTGTGTAAGGGTATCGCCGGAGAGGGTGTAAACAAAGATCTTATTCTTGTCGAGGACATAGAACTGATCGCCGGATACAGCCACACGGGGATCAAAGGTATCGAAGGTCACAAGGGAAGGATCCATCACGAGCTGCGTGGAAGTGAGAGTATAGGAATCAATAGAAGCTTCATAGGAACCGTTGTTGATGGGCTCACCCTCCCAGGGCCAGGGGGCATCCACATTTCCCGTATCGTTGATCGTAAAGGTCAGGTTATTCAAAAGAGCCGTGATATCGGCATTGTTCGGATCGGATACGATGACCTCGATGGACTCGCCGGCGCCTTCAAAGCGGTTGAAGTAGATGCAGGCATCCTCCCATCCCCAGTAGTACGAGTTGTAGGAAAGAAGATCGGCGCCGCCGATATTCACAAGTTCGGAATCATATGCGTTATTTGCATACTCGTAAAGGTCGTAACCCCTGCTGTTGAGATTATACCTGAAGGAAGACGGGGATTCGATGGTAGCTGTGATCGAAACTTCACATGTATTGTAGGAATCCTCGTTGTCTCCCGGTATCACCAGATCTATATAGGCATAGGTATCGTCCTCATAGAAGGAGTACTCGGGATCGTATGTCCATACCTCCGGATCGTAGGAGATGGACCAGAGGGATGTGTCTATATGCTCAAGGGAATCGTCAATGGTGGTCTCGGTGGTGGCCTCGGTCACATCCTCGCTTGAGTCTTCGTCTTCATCATCCTTATCGTCCTCGCTCTCTTCGCTCTCTTCGATCTCTTCGTCATCTTTGCCGGCATCTTCTTTGCTGCAGGCCGAAAGAGCCGTAACACCGAAGATCATGGATGTCGCCAGGATCGAAGCAATCAGTTTCCTCTTCATAATTCTTACCTCCTCATGGTTTATGCTCTGATTATAAAATTTCGCTTAATGGGAGACAATCAGCCTAAAGGATGATTTACCTGTGGTAAAATCTACTATATACATTCGAGAAGGCAGAACTGATTATGAAGGGTATCTATATTGATAATACGGCATCCATGTGTACGAGACCCGCTGAGGTCTTTATGCTCATGGAGGAGGAAACGAGAAAGCTCAACTGGCTCATGACCGATGTTTCCGGTTGGGATTCGATTATAGGAAAGTACGAGCACAGGAACGGCGATAACTGGTTCTTTTTTACCGGGGACGTCTTCTTCGATATCATGTCGAGTAATCGCATGGCTACCATGAACTGGGGCGTTATCACGGGATTCCCCGCGGATATCCCCCTGGAGAAGATACTGGAGTCGGATCTTCCTTTTGCGGACCGCAATGACGATCTTTTCGTTAATCCGGTAAAGCCCATGCATGAACTGGGTGTGGCAGAGGTATTCGTTACCGACATCACCAAGATGGCGGTCAAGGCCGATGATGCGGTGATCGACCGTATAGGAGGATCGATAAGGGGAAGTTCCGATCTTGAACACTACAATGAACGCATGATGAAGAAAAGGAAGAAGGAAGAGGTCAAGGAAGAGCCGCCCAAGGGTTTCTTCGCCAAACTCTTCGGCAAGTAAGGAGGCATTATGAACGAGCACAAAAAGACCTTTTACAGGAACCAGGCCGAGACCATCATCAAGAAACTCCACACAAGGAAGATGGAAGGTTACTATTGTGAGGACCGCGAGAGTGCTGTCTCCAAAGTGTTGGAACTCATCGGAGAAGGCGCTAAGACCGTGGGATACGGAGGATCCGTGACCATAGACGAACTCGGTTTGAAGGGTGCCATAGAGGGTGCGGGACACAGCCTCATTATCCGGGAGGATGCCAAGACTGACGAGGAACTGAAGAAGGTAAAAGCGGATCTTATAAATGCCGATACATTCCTTATGAGTACGAATGCCATCACCCTTGACGGTGAACTCATCAATATAGACGGACGGGGCAACAGGGTAAGCTTCATGATCTACGGCCCCGATCAGGTCATAATCGTTGCGGGAATGAACAAGGTGGCCTCGGACGAGAAGGAGGGACTCGACAGAGTCCGTAACTTCGCATCGCCCCCGAACACGGTGAGGCTTAACAGAAACACCCCCTGCGCCGTCACGGGAAGATGCGGTAACTGTATCAATGACTCCATCTGCTGTCAGATAGTTACCACCAGGTGTTCCATGATACCCGGAAGGATAAAGGTCGTCCTTGTGGGCGAGGAGCTCGGCTACTGAGAAATGGCGGAAGAAGACCGGACCGTCGAAGAACTCAAATAAGCCTTTATAAAAGCTATTCCTCATTATATAATTAACTATCTTGTGTAAAAAGTGAGGAACTGTTATGTATGCAACGTTTTGGGCACTTGTGCCTCCGTTGATAGCTATTTTGCTCGCCCTCATTACAAAGGAAGTCTATTCCTCCTTGTTCGTGGGCATTATAGTCGGAGGGCTTTTCTATTCCAACTTCAATCCCGTCGGAACCATGGAGCATATCTTTGGCGATGGTTTAGTGGCTCAATTATCCGATTCCTATAATGTGGGTATACTGGTATTCCTGGTCTTCCTGGGAATAATAGTCGCGCTTATGAACAAGGCCGGCGGCTCGGCAGCCTTCGGAGAATGGGCCAGCAGGCATGTCAGATCCAGGGTCGGTGCGCAGATCGCCACCATCGCCCTGGGATGTCTTATCTTCATCGACGATTACTTCAATTGCCTTACCGTAGGTAGCGTTATGAGACCTTTGACCGACAGGCAGAAGATCTCCAGGGCCAAGCTCGCTTATCTTATCGACGCGACTGCCGCCCCCGTTTGTATCATCGCTCCCATATCATCTTGGGCTGCTGCCGTATCGGGTTTTGCCCCTGAGGGCACCAACGGTCTTATGCTCTTTATCAGGGCGATCCCCTATAACTACTATGCCATCCTTACGATCATAATGATGATCCTTATCGCGGTATTCAAGATCGAATACGGTCCCATGAAGAAGCACGAGGAGAATGCTCTTAAGGGTGATATCTTCACCGTTAAGGAATCAGCATCTTCAGGGACTCCTGCCGAGACGGTGAAGGGTAAGGGAAAGGTCATAGATCTTATCCTTCCCATTCTTTCCCTGATCATCTGCTGTGTCATCGGCATGATCTATACGGGCGGATTTTTTGAGGGTGCGAGCTTTGTGGATTCCTTTGCCGATTCCGATGCTTCCGTTGGCCTCGTCTTCGGATCCTTCGTTGGACTTCTCGTAACCCTTATCCTTTATCTTGTGAGAAGGGTGCTTCCCTTTAAGGATTGCATGGATTGTATCGTAGAGGGTTTCAGGGCGATGGTGCCCGCCATCACGATCCTTGCCCTTGCCTGGACGCTCAAGGGCATGACCGATTCCCTGGGAGCTGCCGAATACGTTGCAGGACTCGTGGATCAGAGTAAGGGTTCGTTCCTTAACTTCCTTCCCGCGATCATCTTCCTGATCGCCGTGGGACTTTCCTTTGCCACGGGAACCAGCTGGGGAACCTTCGGTATCCTTATCCCCATCACTCTTAAGGCATTCCCTCTGGAGGGAGGATCCCCCCTTGCGGTCATCTGTGTCTCGGCATGTATGGCAGGCGCCGTTTGCGGAGACCATTGCTCTCCCATCTCGGATACCACGATCATGAGTTCCGCGGGCGCAGGGTGCAACCACATTGCCCATGTTTCCACCCAGCTTCCTTATGCGCTCACCGCTGCCGGTGTTTCCTTTGTGACATATATAATCGCGGGACTTGTGCAGAACGCAGTCATATCCCTTGCCATCGGCATAGCCCTTATGGCGGGTACCATGGTCATACTGTCCAAGACACTTAAATCCAAGTCCTGATCATTTTGTTATCGAGCTGTTAAGGTCCGGCCGATCTGCCGGACCTTTTTTAACGAAAAAATAGTGTGATACAATCATAGAGGTGCAACCGATGGATCTATGTTGCGTCTATATAGGTGAAAGGAGTCATATCCTCTGATGGAAGATTGCAAGATCGTCGATCTTTACTGGGCCAGGGACGAAGATGCGATAGTGCAGACGCAGATCAAGTATGAGAGATATCTAACGAAGATCGCGTTTAATGTCCTCAGCGATCATGAGGACAGTGCCGAGTCTGTTAACGATACATATCTTCGTGCATGGAATTCCATGCCGGATAACAGACCTGATCTGCTCTCTACGTATCTCGGAAAGATATGCAGGAGATTGGCGATAGACATGTACAGGAAAAAGACTGCCGACAAAAGGGGCGGAAGCGAATATGAAGTATCGCTCCAGGAACTTGCCGAGAACGGCATAGAGCCTGCGGGAGCCTTTGATAACGACAGTGAGTTCAAGCAACTGGGATCGCTCATAAGCGAATACCTGAGAACGATCTCCGCGGAGCAAAGAACGGTATTTGTCAGCAGATACTTCCATTGTGACCCTCTCAAGGATATATGTGCTCGCACGGGATACTCCGAGTCGAAGATAAAGAGCATGTTGTTCAGGGTCAGGGGCGGACTCAAAAAATACCTGGAAAAGGAGGGCTACACAATATGAAGGTGAAAGCTGAAGACATTTCATATGCCCTTAATTTTCTTGACGACGACATAATTGCGGAGTGCGACAGGATGAGGGAGAACGATAAGATCGTTCCCGTTAAGAAGAAGGCCCGCATAACCGCGATCATCCCCATAGCGGCGGCAGCCTGCCTTTTGCTCGTGGCAGGCGGTATCCTGCTGAAGGTAGGCAGCGGGATGTCAAAATCTTCCTCTGAGGTTGCCGTTCGTAACACTGAGACTGAGGATAGAGATCATAATTCCGACATTCAGGAGATGGCGAATGAAATCAGTGTAAACGAGGAAGAAGAGCAGACTCTGACATATGGCCTTGATAGTGACGGAATCGCTTTTTATGGAGAAGACGGAGCGGGGATGGACAACGTTGCCGAAGTACCTGCCGATCCTGAGCAGACTGTTATCAGTATCTCCGCCCTTGATGAAAAGACACGGGAAGTGATAACATCCCTGGCAGGCCGTGAGGCATGTGATATCAAGACAGATGACAGCGACTTCGGTTTTACCGTCAGCAGTAATGATGTCTATACCGATTACGGTCTGTATAAAGGGAAGGACGGCTCCTGTTATGTGAACATCTCATCTGAGGATCGGGAGTATACGGTAAGCATAGCTCCCGAGGAATATGAGTTGCTCACAGACATGGTGGAAGAATTCGGCAACGGATCAGTTTTCCTGGATGAATAAGATCTACAGACCTGATTATTATGATGAGTTCAAATGTATCGCGGGCGACTGTAATCACTCGTGCTGCATCGGATGGGATATCGACATAGATCCGGTATCCATGAAAAGATTCTCCGAACACGGATATATATTAAAGAATATCAAGGACCGTTCCATGATGAAGGACAAAGACGGGAGATGTCTTTTCCTCAACGGGGACGGTCTTTGTGATATGATCCTGCGATACGGGGAGGATATGCTCTGCGATATATGCAGGGAGCATCCCAGATTCTATAACAGATACGACGACCATACGGATATGGGAGTCGGATTATGTTGTGAAGAAGTGTGCAACATTGTTTTACACAAGACAGATAAGTTCAAGTTGATCCCCGAACGGGAGATGAGTGAAGAGATAAAGACGATCCAGAATAGGGAATTGCCCTTTGATCAAAGACTTCAAATGCTGGGTCCATCCAGAACGGGTGCCAAGATGAGGGCTTTGATATTTAAACAGCTGGAAAGGCTTGATGAGGATTGGACGAGCGTCCTGGACGATATCATTGCCGCTCCGCCGGATGAAGGGGAGATATCGGAATATCTTACGGCCCATGGGATCCCCATGGAACAGCTGGCCTGTTACTTCCTTTACCGATATCCGGATAAAACATGGTTTGCAACGGAAGGCATAAGACTTATAGCCTCTGCTTGTTTGTGTAGCAAAAGTAAAACAATGTGTGACATCGTGAGATTGTTCTCCTCCGAAGTGGAGTATTCGGATTCTAACATCGGGGAATTGGAGTCGATCTATGCTTAGGACCATAGTCCTTAACGGGATCACCGTACAGTATGAATTCGCACGTAAGAGGGTGCGCAACATCAACCTTCGCATAAGACGTGACGGATCCGTTGCCGTATCCGCTTCCCGGTATGTGCCCATGGGACTCGTGGAGGAGTTCCTTCGGGAGAGGAGCGATTTCATCCTGAGGTCCATCGCCAGATCGGGCGCCAGGAGGAACAATGCCATGAGACCTGATCTTTGCCGGGACGGGGATCAGGTGAAGGTCTTCGGAGAGGTCTGTACGATCAGGGTATGTCCCTCCGTCAAGAACAGAGTCGTATTCATCTATCCGACGATCTACCTCTATGTGAAGGATCCCGATGACGATGATCTCCGAAGAAGGACCTATGAGAAGTTCAGGAGGGATGGTCTTAAGGCTAAGGTACTTCAGATGTGTAAATACTATTATCCCCGTTTTGCCGAGAAGGGGGTCCCTTATCCGAATAAGATCTCCTTCCGTCAGATGAGATCGCGTTGGGGCAGCTGCGAGGTCAAGTCGAAGACCTTAACTTTCAGCTATAATCTCTTTGAGGTGCCGGAGGAGGCGATCGCCTATGTGGTGGTACATGAGTTCGCCCATCTGATCGTGGCGGATCACTCGGTGAGGTTCTACAGGGAAGTTGAAAGCGTCCTTCCCGACTACAAAGCCAGGGATAAGCTCCTGGACGAATACTGATGTCGGTCATACCGGAGGTAAACAGATGGAAAGTGTCATATCGGTTGCCAATATGCGCGAAAGCGACGAACATACCATTGCCTGCCTGACGGGTTCCTTGGAACTCATGGAAAGGGCGGCCCGGGGGATAAGGTCATCCCATGATTTTAACGGCAGGACTTTGATAGTCACGGGATCCGGGAATAACGGCGGGGACGGATTCGCCCTCGCTGAGATCCTTCTCGAGGAAGGGAAGGAGACGGAGGTGGTCACGGTAACGGATCATTACTCTGCGGATTCCGAATACTATATGAAAAGGGCAGTGTCCAAGGGACTTAAAGTAATACCTTTTACCGCGGGTTCCGGAATGCTTAAAGGATACGATACCATCGTGGATTGTCTCCTGGGAACGGGATTCTCGGGAGAAGTACGGGGAAGATACCGGGATGCCATCCTCGAGATCAACGAAGTCTTCGGGGATTGCTTTGTCCTCAGCGCCGACATCAACAGCGGAATGAACGGGGATACCGGTAAAGCCGATATAGCGGTAAGATCCCACCTGACGGTGACCATAGGTGCCCTTAAGACGGGACTGCTCCTTGCAAGGGGAGGAAGTCATATCAGAAGGATCACCTGTGCTCATATCGGAATAACTCCCCTGAGGGAAGAGAACTTCCTGCTCGAGCCCGGTGAATGGGAATTACGCGGCATCGATCCCGGGCTTTTTGTCTATGAAGACTCCTCCGGAGCATTGTTGTTCAAAAACGACGAAAGTGTAAATATTATTAACGTTTAATACTCTTTCCTTTGTCTTTTTTGGCGTCCGATATGTTATACTGTCTCATGTGAAAACTTTAAGAAGAAGGTGATTTCAATGAGCAAGAATATCGATTGGGCTAATCTGGGATTCGGATATGTTCCCACGGATAAGAGATTCGTTGCCAATTTCAAGGACGGAAAATGGGACGAGGGTGCTCTTACTGATGATCCCATGGTTACCATGAGCGAGTGCGCAGGCGTTCTTCAGTATGCTCAGACATGCTTTGAAGGACTTAAGGCATACAGGACAGAAGACGGCAAAGTAGTATGCTTCCGCCCTGACCTTAATGCAGCCAGAATGGCTGATTCCTGCAGAAGGCTCGAGATGCCCGTATTCCCCGAGGACAAGTTTGTTCAGGCATGTGTTGACGTTGTTGCCGCCAACCTGGACTTCGTACCTCCCTACGGATCCGGAGCTACTCTTTATCTCAGACCCTATATGTTCGGTATCAATCCCGTTATCGGTGTTAAGCCTGCTGAGGACTATCAGTTCAGGATCTTCTGTACACCCGTAGGACCTTACTTCAAGGGCGGAGTTAAGCCCATTGTTATCAGGGTCTCCGACTTCGACAGGGCAGCTCCCCGCGGAACAGGTCACATCAAGGCCGGTCTCAACTATGCAATGAGCCTTCATGCCATCGTTGATGCGCATAATCAGGGATTTGCCGAGAACATGTATCTCGATCCCAAGACAAGAACAAAGGTTGAGGAGACAGGCGGAGCAAACTTCATCTTCGTCACAAAGGACGGTACTCTCGTAACACCTAAGTCCGACAGTATCCTTCCTTCCATCACCAGAAGATCCCTTATGATCGTTGCCGAGAAGTATCTGGGAATGAAGGTCGAGCACAGAGAGGTCTACCTCGATGAGCTCAAGGACTTCGCAGAGTGCGGACTTTGCGGTACGGCTGCAGTTATCTCTCCCGTCGGCAAGATCAACGATCACGGCAAAGAGATCTGCTTCCCCTCCGGCATGGAGGAGATGGGTCCCTGGACCAAGAAACTCTACGATACACTTACGGGCATCCAGATGGGCCGCATAGAAGCACCCGAAGGATGGATCAAGGTCATCGC
Source organism: Clostridiales bacterium (assembly GCA_003543635.1). Classification (GTDB taxonomy): domain Bacteria; phylum Bacillota; class Clostridia; order Saccharofermentanales; family Saccharofermentanaceae; genus Saccharofermentans. The sequence goes on from DNAE01000224.1 coordinate 14,089, forward strand.
TGAATAAGCCGCCAGGCATATTTAAAAAAACGTCGGGAGGAAAGACAAATGGCAAAGTACAGATGCAAGATTTGCGGAGAAGAATTCGAAGTAGCACCCGGTGCCACAGCTGAATGTCCTCTTTGTAAAGCAACGGGAGATAATCTCGAACTGATCGAGGCAGATGCTCCCTCTAACCCCTATGCCGGAACCAAGACGGAGGAGAACCTTAAGGCTGCCTTCGCAGGTGAGTCCCAGGCAAGAAACAAGTATACAT
>DNAE01000126.1:0-3561 GCA_003543635.1 Clostridiales bacterium
TCAGGGATTATCATCTGACCACGACAGTTCGTTAGTGCCATCCTGTCGTTAAACAAAACCAGGACTGTTATTTGGATATGAATTCAAAAATGGCTTTGCGTTTTGTGGAGCCATTTTTTATTTTGCCGGAGTTTATAAAATGAGTGAAACAAAAAAAGAAACAAGACTGTTTATGATGATCTCCATCGCTTTCGTGACATGTCTCATCTTGTCCAACCTCATCGCGGGAAAGATGTGGGCCGTAACGGAGAACATCACCCTTCCCGCCGCCGTTGTGCTCTTCCCGATCACGTACATCCTGGGAGACGTCTTTACCGAGGTCTACGGATTCGGTAAGGCAAGGACCGTCATCTGGACCGGTTTCTTCTTCAGCTTTTTTGCCGTCGGCGTCTATCTTCTTACCATTGCCATGCCCTATCCCTCCTTCTGGGAGAATCAGGATGCATATGCCATAGTTCTCGGAACGACACCCAGGGTCGCTGTCGCTTCCTTTGCGGGATACCTCTTCGGTGAGTTCTCCAACTCCTTTATCCTTTCCAAGCTCAAGGTAAGGACCAAGGGAAAGAACCTCTGGCTCCGCACGATCCTTTCCACTCTCGTGGGAGAGGGATTCGATTCCGTTATCTTCATCACCATATCCTTCTGGGGAACGATGGAGAACTCTGTTATACTTAACATGATCCTCTTCCAGTATCTCTTCAAGGTTGCCTACGAGGCGATCTTCACCCCCGTTACATATCTCGTTGTCGGCTGGGTAAAGAAAAAGGAAGGCATCGACACATTCGATAACAACGAAAAGTACAATTTTATCAAGGGGTAAAAGACATGAGAGAGAATGAAGGACTCACCAAGCTCGGCGGAAAGCAGACGACATATCAGTTCGATTACGATCCCGGTGTCCTGGAGACATTCGTCAACAAGCATCAGGATAACGACTACTTCGTTAAGTTTAACTGCCCGGAGTTCACTTCTCTTTGCCCCATAACGGGCCAGCCTGATTTTGCCACCATCTACATCTCCTACGTTCCCGACGTTAAGATGGTGGAGAGCAAATCGCTGAAGCTCTATCTCTTCTCCTTCAGGAATCACGGGGATTTCCATGAGGACGTGGTGAATATCATCATGAAGGATCTCATAAAGCTCATGGACCCCAAGTACATCGAGGTCTGGGGAAAGTTCCTTCCCCGCGGCGGCATATCCATTGACCCCTACTGCAACTACGGCAGGAAGGGGACGCAGTGGGAGGCCGTTGCCCACGACCGTCTCGTCAATCACGACCTGCATCCGGAAAACGTCGACAACAGATGATCCCCTCGTTTATAATAGGGCATGTTGAATTTTAAAAGACGCCTCGTATTTATATCTTTTTTTACGAATTTCGTTTTCAGGCTCGGTATCTTTCTGGTGGCGGGGATAGTCCTCTGCATCCTGGGCGTCAGATACCGCATGTGTCTTGCCCTGGGTGTTGCCTTTATCGCCTTCGATCTCATCGTATCCATACTGGAGACCGTGAAGATGTTCAGAACGATAAATGCCGGCGGACATCCTGCGATCGAGGACCTCAAGGAGGCCCTGAACAGTTACGATTCCGATGAAGCCATGAGGAAGTATGCCGAGGAGATTGAGAATAACCCGGAAGCCATGAGCGCAAGGGTGGGAAGATATTTCCTGCAGGAGAGGCTCAAGGAGGGCTGCTCCGCCGAGGATATAGTCTCCGCCTACGAGGAGCTCTGCAAGGATGAGGACGAACCGAATCTCACCTACGATTGCCTGATTCAGGGAAACGACCTGTGCTTTTACATGACCAAGGATTACATCAAGGAGGACGGGGAATTCTTCCAACTGCGTACAGTCCTCAAGTTCGATATACCTCAAAAGAAGACCTTTGAATGCCTTTTAAGCGACAAGGATAAGAAGGCGTTTCTGGACGGTGTCAGAAATTCCAAGGGCTATAAATATGCCATGGAAAACAAAGGAAGAGATCTGGAGATCTATATTGAGGAGACCTGATCTTATTCGACCGCTCTGTAAACCAGGCTCCTTGTGAGATCTAAGACCAAGAAGGTCTTTTTGGATCCGACGGTGAACCTTATGAGGGATACGGTGGAACCTTCAACTGCTCTTGCCCCGTACATCCTTATATTCTTTGCATACATGTTTGATGTCTCTGAGAATACACTGGCCAAAACGCGGGAGTTCCTGCCGCGGTAGACCACGGACTTCTTTATGAGCTTGACGTCACAGGACTCTGCCGTTCCGAAGAAGGGAATTATCCTTGCGGCCGTGATGATGAGAGCGATGATGATGAATACGGGAAAGATCAGCATAACATATTTAAATGCCTGCGCCTCACCGACATCCGATAGAGTATTGAAGACATTAGAGAATGTTACTCCCATGAAAATAAGAACGAAGATCAACGGAACGAGTGCAAACAAAGAAAAGTTGCGGAGGGTCTTGATCGCCTTCTCTTCTTCTTCCTTGAGTTCCCTGAAGGTGAAGTTGTCGGGATCTGTTGTGTACTGTTCGTATTCTGCAAAATCCATATTGTCATCCCCCTTATTACATAGATACATAGTATTTAAAAAAATCGCGTTTTGCAACAGTTTCATTTGGGTATAATGGTGTTATGGAAAGAAACAGGATAAGCAGGGCGATCGCCTGCACGTTATTGATACCGGTCTTATTTTGCGGTTGTGAGAGACCTCCCCGGGCGGAGCTCGTTCCCACGACTCCCACGGAGATGACAACGGAGGTAACGGAGACCATACCCCCCATGGATGTGGATCTTACAGAGCCTGAAGAGCCCCTTTACAGCGAGGAGGCGTATTCGATCCTTGAAGCCATGAGCATCGAGGAAAAGGTCGCCCAGTGCTTTATGGTGACACCGGAGCAGCTTCTGGGGCAGGATAAGCCCGTCTACGCCGAGGACTATATCACATACGGCACGGAGAGCCTGACGGCGGCCCTCGATGAATACCCCGTCGGCGGCGTGGTCCTTTTCGGAGGGAATATAACGGATCCCCGGGGCACCACGGCCTTCACGTCGGTGTTCTCCTCGGAGGGAATGTTCGTGGCAATAGACGAGGAGGGGGGAGACATCACCAGGATCGCCTCCGATCCCGATTTTGACGTTACCGTTTTCCCTCCCATGAGCGAGATAAACGATTCCTATGAGGTGGGCCTGACCATCGGGACCTATCTTCGTGACTTCGGGTTTAATCTCGACTTCGCCCCCGTGGCGGACATTGTGCCCGACCCCTCTAATAACGTCATCGGCAACCGTTCCTTCGGCGACGAGTATACGGATGTTTCAGCCCATATCATCTCCTGTGTATCGGGGTTTAACGATGCGGGAATACTCTGTTCCCTTAAGCATTTCCCGGGGCACGGTGATACGGGCGGCGACAGCCACTACGGTGCCGCGGTGCTCGACAAGACCCTGGATGAACTGCGCGATTCCGAGTTTAAGCCCTTCGAGGCCGGAATAGAGACGGGTTGTCCCTTTGTCATGGTTGGCCATATAACAGTTCCCGAGGTGACGGGAGACATACCCGCGAC
>DNAE01000126.1:3670-5513 GCA_003543635.1 Clostridiales bacterium
GATTCCTTCCAGATGGGAGCCATAACCGATTACTACAGCGCTGACGAGGCTGCCGTACAGGCGATCCTCGCGGGGGCTGACATGGTCCTTATGCCGGACGATTTCTATGTGGCATATCAGGGCGTCACGGAGGCCGTCTATTCGGGTCGTATAAGCGAGGAGAGGTTAGACGAGAGCGTGCTCCGTATAATCCAAACTAAGCTCGATCAGGGGATAATGTAATAGAGCAGGAGAAGGGCTCCCAGAAATACCACGTTGATAATGGTGAAGCTAAGAAGATAAGGACCCTTTCTTTCCTTGGGAAGGGCGTTGTGAAATTTGTATGTTATAAGGCTCGCCATGCTTGCGATCAGGGTTCCGAGGCCACCGAGATTCGTTCCGATAACCAGCGCTTTTCCGTTATCCGTGAAGGCGGAAAGGAGCATGGCTGCGGGGACGTTGCTGATGATCTGGGAAGCAAATACCGCCGTGAGCATGGGGGATACCGATACCACCTCCGACAGGGTGTCGTGGATAACGGGAATCCTTCCGAGGTTTCCTATCAATACAAAGAAGAATACGAAGGTGAGGAGCAGCATAAAGTCCACATACTTAAACGCCTTCCGGTCTGTCAGCAACATTATCAAGACCACCACCGGGAGCATAACGGTCCATGGCACTATATCCGCAACGGAAAGTACGCATAAGACAAAGAGCAAAAGGCACAGGATGAGTTTCACCGTGTCCGGGCGCTTAGTCTGTTCTCCCTCTCCCTTATCCGCGGTCCTGTTGCCCGTCAGAAGGAATACCGACGCGATGAGAAGGAGGAGGGACAGGGATGCGTAGGGGAGCATCAGCTTTATAAAGGGCAGGAAGGACATCCTGTATTGTGTGTAAAGATAGAGGTTCTGGGGGTTCCCTATGGGTGTCAGCATACTTCCGAGGTTGGCTCCCACGGTCATTAATATCAGGGTGAACATGAGCCCCTTCTTATCGTTGAAGATCTTCAGCACGGCTATGGCAAAGGGGACCAGGGTCACGAGGGTGACGTCGTTTGTCAGGAACATGGCCATGAAGAAGGACAGCACTATGAGCAATAGTGAGACATACCGCGATCCCCGTATCCTGGAAAGAAGCTTCCCCGTTAAGTAATCGAAGGTCCCGATCCGGAGGAGTTCCGCCACCACAAGCATCAGGGAGAAGAGGATGGCCAGCACGCGGAAATTGATGTAGCCGATATATTCGGCGTCCGGAAAGACTAAGAAACAGGACATCAACGCCAGGATGCCTGAGATAAACAGTATCGGATCTTTCTTAAATGCCTCTTTCATACCGGATAATTCTACACCCGAAACAGCAAAAAGGAAAAATTATATTCAATGTCGGTGAAAATGTGTTATAATCATATCTCGACAGCGTAATAACGCACATCATATTTCGGCATGGAGATGTACCCAAGAGGCCGAAGGGGAGGCTTTGCTAAAGCTTTAGGCGGGGCAACTCGCGCGAGGGTTCGACTCCCTCCATCTCCGCCAATGACCCGTGAACCCAGTGTTTACGGGTTTTTTGTTGCCTATTATTGCGGTGAAGTCCCATTAATAGAACGTCCAATATCGTATAGTGAACATATATTTGTAAGGCGAATCAATTAGATATGGTTTTAAGTGTTTACTACCGTTTGAAGTCACAATTTGTGACTTCAAGTTAGGAGGTTATATGGGACAGAAGAATGATGACAAGGATACAAACGGTATTACCGATCTTCTCGAAGCTCGTGATATCAAGAGTATGATTTACACGATCCGCGGTCAGCAGGTAATGCTGGACAGTGATCTGGCAATGCTTTATCAGGTTGAGACTGGTA
>DNAE01000222.1 GCA_003543635.1 Clostridiales bacterium
CCGATGAAGGAGAACCTCTTAAGGACCAGGGTAACTCCTATCAGGGAGGAACAGAGGGCTATGAGGACCCCGACGATGAGAGCGTATCTTACGAAGGGGTAGCTCAGATAGAAGAGTAATGTTTCCATCATGTGATCTCCACCTCCTGTCCGAAATGTATACCGTTGGTCTTGAACCTGTTTGCCGAATCTATGTCGTGGGTGACCATGACGATGGCTATCTTCTCCTCCTTGTTGAGGGAGGAGATAAGATCATACATCTCCTTTTCCGCGTTGGGGTCAAGGCCCGCCACGGGCTCGTCCAGGAGCAGGATCTTCTTGGTGGCGCAGACTGCCCTCGCCAGGAGCACCCTCTGCTGCTGTCCGCCGGAAAGCTTACCGAAGGATCTGTCGGAGAGTTCTTCCACTCCCATCCTCCTGAGGTTGGCCAGTGCCTCCTCCTTCTGCTTTCCGGAATAGAAGGGCAGGAAGCCCGTCTGTCCCTGGAATCCCGAATAGACGATCTCCTTGACCGAGGCGGGGAAATCCTTCTGGAAATCCGTCCTCTGGGGAAGGTAGCCGATCTCGTTCTTCTTAAGACCGTCCCCGTGGATTATCCTTCCCCCCAGGGGCGGTCTCAATCCGAGGATGGTCTTCATCAATGTGGTCTTACCGGTACCGTTCTCTCCTGTAATACACCAGTATTCCCCGGCGTTTATCTCGAAGTTCAGCCCCGTTGCCAGGGTGATATCCTCGTATCCCAATGTCAGGTCTTCACACTTGAGGAGCGCCATCTTAACCCTCCTTCGAGGAACAGTCTTCACAGATTCCGTAGAAGACGGTCCTTCTGGGATCTATCTTGAATCCGTGGTGTTCCCTTACGTGGTCCGCAAGGCCCGTGACCTCGCCGCAGGACATGTGGATCAGTTTGCCGCACTCCTCGCATTTGCAGTGGTAGCAGTTCTCCGTGCTGCAGTGGTCCGAGTCCGGGATATATTCGTAACAGGCACCGGTGCCCTCATCTATTATGTACTTATTGATCGTTCCGTCGGATACGAGCTTTTCCAGCTGTCTGTAGACGGTGGCTGTGCCAATGGAGCTTCCCTTCTCCTTCATGCAGGAACAGATCTCTCCGGCGGTGACATGTCTGCCGGGTATGGTCTTGAGGAAATCCATGAGCTCCTCTTTATGTTTGGTGTTATATCCCTTCTTAATGGTCATAAGATCGCTCTTTCAATTTGAGAATTGTTCTCATATTTTACTTCCGACTCTCATTTTTCGCAAGAAGAATATTGCGAAGGGATGTGCGGCTGTTGTATATTCCTAACCATGAAAAAGGGATTGGTAATGGAAGGCGGTGCCATGAGAGGACTCTTCACCGCCGGCGTAACGGACGTATTAATGGAAAACGGCATCCGGTTCGACGGTGCAGCGGGGGTATCCGCCGGAGCCGCCTTCGGTTGCAACTACAAGTCGCATCAGCCCGGAAGGGTACTGCGGTACAACAAGCGTTTCTGTAACTACTGGAGATACAGCGGATACAGGTCGCTCCTTTTGACGGGGGATATCTACGGTGCCGATTTCTGCTACAGGAAGGTGCCCCTCGAGCTGGACAAGTTCGACCTGGATACCTTCAGGAATGACCCCATGGAATTCTATGTGGTCGCCACCGATTGCGCCACCGGGGAAGCCTCCTACCACAAGATGACGGACTACGATGAGGAGAATATGCTGTGGCTCCGCGCCTCCGCCTCCATGCCCGTGGCCTCCCGTCCCGTGAAGATAGGAGACAGGCATTACCTCGACGGGGGCATGTCGGACTCCATACCCCTGGAATTCATGCAGAAGATCGGATACGGGAAAAACGTGGTGATCCTCACCCAGCCCGAGGGATACGTCAAACACCAGTTCAAGGCGCTCCCCCTCCTCAAGGCCCTGACCGCCGGATTCCCCGCCGTGGGAAAATCCCTGGAGGACCGCCCCGCCATGTATAACGCCCAGACCGCCTATGTTAAAGTTTGCGAAGAAAAGGGAGACACCCTGGTCATAAGACCGGATGCCCCCCTTGATATCGGTTCCGTGGAACACGATCCCGGAGAGATCCAGCGCGTCTACGACATCGGCCGCAGGATCGCCCTGGAAAGGCTTTCCGAGATCTCGGAATTTACAGCTTCCTGACTATCTCGGAGATAAGAGGCTTGCACCTCTCATCGGATATTCCGAATTCCATCTTCTTGTAGCTCCAGTATGCCCTGCCCATATCGTAACGGGTGAATACCTCGTTCATGTCCGTAAGCCATCTTAAGGTATCCTCTGTATCGGCATTCTCGATGACGCCGTACTCGCCGCAGTAAAGGGGAACGTTACGTTCCTCCGCCGTCTTGATGGCGTCGGCGAAGATGATCTCGAAGAACTCGGGACCGAATCCCTCCTTTACCCTGGGATCGAAGATGATGCCGGCCAGATCCCGGGATACCAGCTTGCTCTTCTCCCTGTACTCGTTAAGAGGAGCTGGATAGGAGATGCGCAGATCCAGGGGCATGTTCTCCACCCAGTACGCACCCTGATGGGTAAACAGCATCGGTTCGTAGCAGTGGAAGGTGTAGACCACCCTGTCGTCCTTTACGGGGGCGAGCCAGGGTACGGTTCCCACGCTGTTATAGCAGACGCCTCCGAAGACTATCCAGGAATCGGGGGCGATCTTCCTTATCTCACGGATGGCGTGAAGGGCGATCTCGTTCCACTCATCCTTAACGGAGGGGAGGACGATCTCGTTCAGAAGCTCAAAGGCCACCCTGTCGGAGAGCTTTCCGTATCTTCTTGCGATCTCCCTCCAGAGGGAATAAAACCTCTCCTGGAGCTCCTTCTTATGGAAGAATACGGCCTTGTCGTCCTTATCCAGGGGATCGAAGGAATAACCGAAGGTCTTATGCAGATCGATTATCATGTTGATGTCGTTCTCGACACACCATTCGACGCACCTGTCGAGATAACGGTATCCGTTCTCCTTTACGGAGCCGTCCTCGTTCTCGATGATATCGTAGTCGACGGGCACGCGGATATGGTCGAGCCCCCAGGACTTGATGGTCCTTATGTCCTCGGACGTGATAAACGTATCCCTGTGCTCGTCAGTATCTTCCTTATACTGGGACAGCCAGCCTCCCAGGTTGATGCCCTTTGTAAATCCTGAAAACTCTCTCATACTCGTCATCCTTTCTTTACGCAAAACGACTGAAAGAATATCACTAAGGATGAAAGGAAAATATCATATCCGTGGCATTATTTTAAGATTTTGGGCACCTTCACATCAGAGATCGTAGTACTTGGCGAACTCGACCGGGTGAGGGATCTTCGATATCTCCTCGTTCTCCTTCCTAAGCCTCTTGATGAGCTGATCCAGGAGCCTCTCGGGGAATACTCCTCCCGCCGTCAGGTAGTCGTGATCCTTCTCCAGTTCATCGAGGGCCTCTCCGAG
>DNAE01000132.1 GCA_003543635.1 Clostridiales bacterium
CAATAATCCTATATCGCCCTTATTCTTATACTCCTATATCTATCTTATCCCCGTCTGCACTTTCAATATGAATTCCATCCAGTCCGACAGTGACCTCGTCACCGTCGCTTAATACGTAAGCTTCTCCGTCAGCTATCTGCACGGAATCGCCGTTATCGTTAACGGTAATGCCGTCGCTCAGATCGAATGTGGTAGAGCCGTTGGAGCTCATTATCGTGATCTTGTCCGTGGCGACGTAATCGTTGATGAGCTCCTTGCCCCAGGCGATGCCGTCCGAGAAGGAGACCTCTCCGATCTGCTTCTTTGCGGCGAAGATGAATGTTACTATCGTGACCACCGTCATTATGATGGCAAGGATAAATGCAACCAGTCCCGTGATGAGGGCAGCTATGTCAAATTTCTTCATATCAGAATCCCTCCTTCCAGAGCTTCTTGTTCCAGGCGATGTACTTGCCCGTGAGAACGAAGAAGTACTTGGTAACAAGATAGATGAGGACCAGTGTGAAGATTACTACCATAAGGAGGGTTATCGCCAGGCAGATGCCGGGAACGATAAAGTTTCCCATGGCGGGGATCCCGATCACGAGAGCGGCAAGTCCCGTTATGATACCGACCTCGATACTGACGGCTGTTATGATCGCAAAAAGGATCGCCACCCAAACGGGTATTCCCACAAAGAGGTTGAACAGGACAACAAACATCACGCCTGCGGAGTTATCCTTGGGCTTATCGTTGCTGTTAACGGCGTCGGCATGATCGTTCTTGCGAAGTGCCGAGGGAAGATCTCCTCCCTCCCTGTATGCCTTGGCAAGTTCCGAAGGGCTTCCCAGCCCCCTGGCGATCTCCTCTTCGCTCTTTCCGGCATTCACGCCTTCGGTGAAGTGTTCGCCTATCTCGTCAAGGATGTCTTTGACGTCTTTATATGACATAAGCCCGAGTTCTGATTCAAGCTTTGCCAGATATTCATTCCTGTTCATGATATTCCTCCTGTAAGTTTATCCACGGCCCGGGAGAACTCCCGCCATTCTTGCTTATCGACCTCGAGCCTTGCTCTTCCCTCCGGCGCCAGGTGATAATATTTTCTGGGCGGACCGTTTTGTGATTCCTTAAGGTATGTCGTAACAAGACCGTCGGATGCCAGCTTCCGGAGTATCGGATAGACCGTTCCGTCAGCCAGTTGAATCAACTTCGACAACTGCTCTGCCAGATCGTATCCGTAACTGTCGCCCTTATCCAATACCGCCAGTACGCACATATCCAGCACGCCTTTCTTGAACTGACTGTTCATTCAGGATCCCCCTTCCTTTGTATTACGATTCTGAATATAACACAGTATTGAACAATATTCAATACCCAAAAATAAATAATACCAAACATTGACCGATACCCGAGGATATCAGTGTTGTTTGGCCTCCATGGAGATGTTCAATATGATCCCGAAGGAAATGTAGTTGACCAGCATGGCCGTTCCTCCCAGGGAGATAAAGGGCAGCGGGATACCCGTTATGGGGAGAAGTCCCACGGACATTCCCATATTCTCGATGAAATGGAATGCGAAGGATGCGGCAAGACCCACGACTATGAAGGAATAGGATTTTCGAGAGGTACGGGACGCAACGTAAAGGCACCGGCACAGGAAGAAGAACGCCAGGATGACCACGGCGGTGGTGCCGATGAATCCCAGGTGCTCGGAGATGGCGGAGTAAACGAAGTCACTCTCCTTAACGGGAACCTTGATGAGGACGCCCGTGTCGTTACCCGTGAGGCCCCCCGATGCAATAGCCGCCTTGGACTGGACCAGGTTGAACTCCGACGCGGGGTCGGCGCCCTCGAAGACCTGGGAGAGGATCCTCCTCTTCTGATAGTCCTTAAGGTAGAACCTCCAGACGAAGGGTATGCCGATAACGATGACACCCGAGGCGCCCAGGAGGAAGTATCTGTATTTCATTCCCCAAACGAAAAGTATGCATACGAAGGAGAACACGATTACCATGGCCGTTCCGAAGTCGGGCTGGTGGAAGATGAGCAGCATGGGAGGTCCGTAGATGAGGGCCAGGTAGAGCACGCCCCGGCGGAGGGTGATCCTCTTGTCCGCCATTCTCTCGAAGATGTCGGCGGCCGCCATGACGAGGCCTATCTTTGCAAGCTCACTGGGCTGGAAGTTACCGATGACCGGAAGGTTGAGCCAGGAGTCGGCGCCCCACTTCCAGGTGAGGTCGTAACCGTCGATGGGACAAAGACATAGCAGGAACAGCGCGACGCCGTAGATGGCCCAGCCGATCATCCACATGAAGTTCGTATCCAAAAGGCATATGATCAGCGTGATGACGATCCCCAGGATCGCGGCGACTATCTGCCTGTAGAGGTTTCCCGGGTAGGCATCGTATCCCACCGCGAGCACCTTACTCAATACGTAAAGTCCGATCACGGTCAAAAGGAATATGGGGACTATGAGATAATAGTCCACCGTCCTGAAATAATTGGCACTCCTGAGCCTTTCGATACCGGACTTGTTACCGGGCATTACTTCTTCTCCGCTACTGCCTTCTTGCCGGTAGTCTTATTGTCGAGATCGAGCACCCACTGCGGAAGGTCTTCCCTTGCGATGTCCTTGGTGTGGGCAACGGCGATATAGATGAGGCCGGTGAGCACGAGGACAAGGGACAGGACCTGACTGGTCCGAAGATCCGTATTGGCAATGTAAAGGGAATCGGTGCGGAGGCCCTCGATGAGGAATCTTACCGCTCCGTAAAGGATCATGTAGACACTGGTGGTCTCGAAGGCGTACTTGCTCCTCTTCCTCACATAAAGGAGGATAAAGAATAATAATACATTAAATAAAGATTCATAAAGGAATGTGGGATGGACCGGCATGGAGGGATCCAGGTTCGGGCAGTGACTGGACAGATACGAGGATACTTCGGAGCTGGTCATTCCCCAGGGAAGGGACGTGGTGGTACCGAAGGCCTCCTGGTTGAAGAAGTTGCCCCAGCGGCCGATGGCCTGACCCAGCGGGATATAGACGATGCAGTAATCGGCGCAGGTGGAAAAGGGGATCTTCTTGATCCTAAGCATAATGAAGGCTCCGAGGAAGGCGCCGATGATGCCGCCGTAAACGGCAAGGCCGCCGGATCTCGTATCGAAGATCCTCTTAAGGTCGGCGGAATAGTAGCTCCATTCGCAGAGGACGTAGTAGAGTCTCGCGCCCACGATGGCGGAGGGGATCGACACGATCATGATGTCGTAGATGAGATCCTTGGCGAACTTATTCTTATGCGCGTGCTTCAGTGCGAGGAGGACACAGACGATCATGGCAGTCGCTATGATCAGTCCGTACCAATAAACTTCAAAATTTCCTATCTTGAAGGCGACGGGGCTTACGTTGAAATGAAGCCCGAGGCCGGGAAAGCTTACTTCTGTCTTATCCATTACCGATCATCCTTTTCAAGAGATTTTCAAGATATCATACCACTTTCGGTAAGATATGTCTTTGCCTGTTCCTTATTTCTTTCCACTTCCGCCATGAGGTCCTCCTTCGAGGGGAAGGCAACCTCCGGGCGGAGGAACTTGAGGAGCTCCACCCTTATGAAGGCTCCGTAGATATCATCGTCGAAGTCGAAGATGAAGGTCTCCGCAAGGGGTTCTTTCACATCCTCCACCGTGGGACGCAGGCCCACGTTCGTCACTCCGTAAAACGTTGTTTTACCCAAAGTGACCCTGGAGACGTATACTCCCCTGGCCACCACGATCTTATCGGCGGGGATATTAAGGTTCGCCGTGGGAAAGCCCAACTGTCTTCCCAGGCCCTTTCCCCTTGAGACTATCCCCTCGTAGAAGAAGGGCCGTCCGCCGGAAAGCTCCGTAAAGGTCACGGCATCACCGCTCCTTAAACACTCCTTCATCCAGGTGGAAGAGATCCTTCTTTTATCCTCCCCCATGCACTTGGCGGGGATCACCTTGAGCACTATATCCTGCTTTCCGCAAAGCTCCCCGAGAAGGGCGGTATCCCCCCGGGCATCCTTGCCGAAGCTGTAATCGTCCCCTGATAAAAGGAGGACACTGTTGAGTTTCCTTCTCAATATGTCATCAAAGAACTCCTCCGGGGAGATATCCTTCACCTTCTCGAAGTCCATGACCAGCATCTCGTCCACCCCTTCGGCGGACAGGATATCAAGTCTCTCGTTCAGTGTGGTTATGCAGATGCCGTTATCCTTGGGAAAGTTCATGAAGGTCATGACGGTGGAACGAAGGCCGTTCTTCTTCGCGAACTTCACCGTCTTCCTGATGATATCCAGATGTCCCCTGTGCATACCGTCAAAGAAGCCCAGGGCCACGGCTCTGCCGTAGGGCATGAATTCCAGTGTATCGGTATAGACTTTCACCGTCTTCTCATCCATTTGTCAAAAGCATCCTGTCTATTCTCATTATGTCGCCGTCCCGGCGGAGCACCGCCACGGTCTGTCCCTTATAAACGGCGTGGTAAAGTATCCCTTCGGAAGTTCCCTCGACGGCCTCTATCTTGCGGCCCAGGGAAACATCCTTCCTTTGATCTTCCGTAAGCTCCGTCTTCTCCATTCCGTAAAGGGCCCATTCCCTTCCCTTGATAAAGGAAAGGTCACCCTTGTCGCAAAGGGAAGAAAGCTGTTCCTCGGTCAGTGCATCCTCCACTCGGAAGGGACCCACGGAGGTCCTCCTGAGCATTACGGCGTGGGCTCCGAATCCCGTGATCCTCCCCGCTTCATCGCAGAGGGATCTGATATAGGTTCCCTTGGAGCACTTCGTATGGAACACCACGTGTATGCCGTCTTCCCCTTCTTTTATGCTCCGGATCTCCAGATCGTATATCTTCACCCCGTGGGGCTTAAGCTCCGGATCGAGGCCTTCCCTGGCAAGTTCATAGGCCTTCCTTCCGTCTATCTTCTTGGCGGAATACTTGGGGGGCATCTGCTCCGTTATCTTAGAGACCTGATCAAAGGCCTCTCTTATGGAAGCGTAGTCCGTCTCCCGAAGGGCACGGAGCTCCTCCTTATCCGGAAGCCTTCCTCCCGTCACGGTACCGTCCTTGTCCTGGGTGTCGGTCTTTGCACCGAAAAGGGCCTCGCACAGGTAGGATTTATCCCAATCCTCGCTATAGCGCAAAACCTTCAGGGCATCCCCGACGAATATGGGGAGAAGCCCCGTGGCAAAGGGATCCAGGGTACCGTGGTGCCCCACTTTCTTCGTCTGAAGGAGCCTCTTTATAAAGGAATCCGAGGCCATGGAGGTTATACCGGGCTTCTTGTCCAGCAATATGATACCGTTAAGGCTCATAACAACCCCGTGGCTCTTTCTATTATCTCTTCCTTGATGGCTGTTATATCGCCCTCGTCAATGGTGAAACCCGCGGCCTTCTTGTGGCCGCCGCCGTTATAACCGGAGGCGAATTCCGCACAGTCGAAGTAAGACTTGGCGCGAAGGTTGCCCCTGATCTTTCCCTCGTCGGTCTCCCGGAGGACGATGGCAAGCTCCACCCCGTCCACGTCCCGGAGCCTGGATACCACATCGGCGATATCGTCGGTCCCGGCGCCGAACTTCTCGAACATCTCCCTGGTGACCACGGAGATGGCGATCTTGCCTTCGGCGTAGAACTCCGCGTTCACGCAGGCATTGTTGGAGATATAGAACTCCGCCTTCTTTTTCCTGTCGAAAAGGTTATAGCAGACATCGGTGATATTCCCGCCCAGCTCCATGAGGGAGCCTGCGGTCGTCAGCGTCTCGGGACGGGTATTCGTATAGGTGAACCTTCCGGTATCCGTCACCATTCCCGCCATAAGGCAGCAGGCGGTGCGCTTGTCCACCAGTTCTTCAAGGGGCCTTCCCGTTCTCTCGGAAAGTGCCTGAGCACAATAGAAGACCATCTCGCATGCGGAGGAAGCCTTGGGCTCCACCCACTTGAGATCGCTGTCCAGATGGGTGACCTCGTGGTGGTCCACGGAAACGGAATCCGGGAACATGTCGTAAAGATAACCGGCATCCCCCATCCTATTCCCTTCGGAGCAGTCCACGGAAAGGGCTGCGGAGAAGGTCTTCCCGGAGATCTTGAGATCTTCCGGGGACTTGATGTCCTTCCCGGGATAGAAAAGGAGATCCTCCACGTTCAGGAAGGACATGAAAGGGGGAAGAGGCTCCGGCATGGCCACATGGGCGGAGCAGCCCAGGGCGCGCAGTATCTGCGCAATGGCACATCCCGATCCCACGCAGTCCCCGTCCACGCTCTTATGCACGAACACGAGAACGGCGCCGTCCTTCTCCTTCATGCGGGAAGAAAGCTCAAGAAGGTTATCGGCCGTCTTATATGCTCCGATCTTATAAAGTTCCTTCATTGCCCGACTCTTCCCTTATCTTTCTGTCGTTCTCGATGGTCCTGTCGATCAGGCTGTCCATCCTGGCCGCCTCGTCCAGGGTGTTATCCAGGGCGAAGTGCAATTCGGGAGCGACCCTGAGGTTGATCTTCTTGCACATCTCCGTCCTGATGAAACCCTTGGCGTGCTCTATCGCCCTGATGCACTCGGTCTTCTGTTCATCAGTTCCGAAGACCGATACATCGATATTGGCATGTGTAAGATCCGAGCTCATCTTCACTCCCGTGATGCTGGTAAGGAGCGGGATCCTGGGATCCTTAAGCTTATTCAGTATTATGTCGGAGAGAACCTTCTGCATCTCGTCTCCGACGATCTGTGCTCTGTTTCTTCGCATTTACTTATCCGCCTTTCTGTCAGTCGCGGGCTACCTCACGGTTCTCGAAGGCTTCGATGATGTCACCGATCTTGATGTCGTTGTAGTTGGCGATGGAAAGACCGCACTCGTATCCTTCCTTTACCTCCTTGACGGCATCCTTCATCCTCTGGAGGGAACCCAGCTGGCCCGTGTAGATGACGATGTCATCGCGAAGTACGCGGACACCGCAGTTCCTCGTGATCTTACCGTCCTTGACGTAGGCACCGCCGATGGTGCCGACACCTGATACCTTGAAGATCTCCCTGATCTCCACGTGGCCCAGGACGACCTCCTCGAAGGTGGGAGCGAGCATACCCTTCATGGCTGCCTCGATATCCTCGATGGCATTATAGATGACGCTGTAGAGCCTGATGTCAACACCGGCCTCCTTGGCCTTTTCGGTGATGAGGGCATTGGGTCTTACGTTAAATCCGATAATGATGGCGTTGGATACATCGGCGAGCATGATATCGGACTCGTTGATGGCACCCGTAGCGCCGTGGATGACCTTTACCCTGACCTCGTCGTTGGAGAGCTTCTCCACGGACTGGGTAACGGCCTCGACGGAACCCTGAACGTCGGCCTTGACGATGATGTTGAGATCCTTGACGTCTCCCGCTGCCATGGCGGCTGCCAGGTTCTCCAGGTTCCTTGCGGAGCTCTTTCTCATGTGTTCCTCACGCTGCTTGATCCTTCTCTTCTCAACCAGGTGTCTTGCCATCTTGTCGTCGGTTACGGCGTAGAGCATCTCACCTGCCTCGGGTACCTCGGGAAGACCCAGGACCTCAACGGGAACGGAAGGTCCCGCCTTCTTGATGTCCTTACCCTTGTCGTCGTACATGGCTCTGACGTTACCGATCATGGCGCCGCA
>DNAE01000138.1:0-15406 GCA_003543635.1 Clostridiales bacterium
TCCCAGGCTTGAGACCGAGGTCTATCCCGACGGTGTGGAGGTCATAAGCGACATTCCCTACAAGGAGAGCGGACTTAAGGAGAACCTTCTGGATTACTATATACCTTCAGGTTATGAGATGGAGCACGGCGGAAGGAAAGAGGCCTTCTTCCTGATCCACGGGGGCGCCCTTGTCTACGGCAATAAGGAACTGGACAAATGCTTCGGAATGTACCTTGCAAAGACATCGGGGATCCCCGTCGTCAACATCAATTACCGCCTGTTTCCGGATACGGATCTCAAGGGTATGATAAGCGATATAAAAGATGCCATGGAACATGCCTTTAAGGATAAGGGATTTAACGATCTTCATATGATCGGGGATTCCTCCGGCGGCTACCTTTCCATGCTCATGTCCGTGTTTGCCCGGGATGAGGGAGTCCGGAGCAACCTGGGGATGGAACTTGACCCCGGGATCACCTCCTCATCCTGCAATATGATCTGCGCCTCCTTTAAGACGGATCACCGAATGCTCCCGGGCATCTACTTCGGTAAAAAGGAGACACTGCCCCCCTTCGTATACGACCTCACCATGCTCGCCGAGAGGAAGACCTTCCCTCCCTGTGCCTTCATGACGGGGGATAAGGATTTCCTGCAAAAGGAGAACAGGGAGTTTAAAAAGCTCCTCGACGAGAAGGGTATCCCCTGCAGATTCCTCGACTTCGAATCGGAGGGGGATCGGGTCATGTTCCATGTATTCCCCGTGGCAAGACCCGTTTGGCCCGAATCCATAAAAGCAACGGAAATGTTCATAGAGAATGCCAAGGCTAGCGTTTAAGGATCTTAAGATACGAAGACCTTTTCTGCCGTGTGCATTGCCCGCGGCGGTTTTCTTCTATGAGGTGATATTTGCCCTTCTGGTCTCCGGCAGACCGCAGCTGAGCGCAATCTCCCATATGCTCCTGGCGTCCTTATATCTTACGGCGCTCCCGGTGATCTTTATCCTCGTTATCGAAGCGAAGGACAGAAGGGTCGCGGGACCCGTTGCGGCGGTACTGATCCTTTTATTCTCGTTACCGTTCCTCATCGAGTTCTTTATCCATATGCAGTTCAGGACCCTCTACGATGTGAACACGGTCTTAAACGGCGGAGAAGGTGCCCTGACGGGCTTCGGACAGACGATAAAGAGCCTTGTGCTGTCGGCATCGGGAATAAGGGCCCTGCTCTTATACATCCTTCCGACGATCATCTTCGTAACGGTATTTGTGCTGACGGGGAAGGAGGATCCGGTTCCGGTAAAGAAGACGGTGATCATCCTTTTGACCGTATCCCTTTTTGCCCTGGGACTCGATATCACGGCATACGGAAATAACGAGTTCGACAGCCGGCTGGCGGGGGAAGAGTACAGTTTCCAGGAGGCCGTTCCGAGACTGGGATTAATGACCGCCGTAAGGCTGGATCTTAAGAACGGCAAGAACGGGGACCTGACCTTTTCCGATACGACGGGTGTCCCCGATTATGTGATGCCAACTTTTACACCGACACCTTCGCCCACCCCGGCTCCGTCTCTTCCTGACGCTACGCCCACACCGTCGCCTTCGCCGACTCCCGTTCCCGTGCCCCAGGTGATGGATATCGACTTCGACCGCATATCGGAGGAGTCCTCGGGTACCATATCGAGCCTGGCAACTTACTGCGGGGGATTGACCCCCTCCAACACCAATAACTATACGGGACTTTTTGAGGGCAAGAACCTGATCCTGATAACGGCAGAGGCGTTCACGGCGGAGGTCATAGATCCGGAGCTCACCCCGACCCTTTACAGGCTGGCTTATAACGGCATCAACTTCAATGATTTCTACGTACCTGCCACCGCCGGTACCACCGGGGGCGAATTCACCCATCTGTTCGGTCTCCTTCCCACCCTGGGGGGAGCATCGGTGCCCCACATGACTTCCCGGGGAGATACCTTCTTCACCATGGGAAACCAATTGGAGGGTTACTTCGGCATGGCCTTCCATAACAACGACTATACCTTCTATTCCAGGAATACCACCCACGACAAGCTGGGTTACTCCGACGGATTCATGGGCTGGGGAAACGGCATGGAGGAATTCGTGGATCCCGTATGGCCGGAAAGCGACCTTCAGATGTTTCAGGGGACCGTACCCCTTTATATCGAACGGGAGCCTTTCAATGTCTACTACATGACCGTCAGCGGCCACAGCAATTACAGCAGGGGTGCCAATGCCATGGCCAGGGAACACTGGGATGAGACGGCCTTTATGGAGGATGAATACTCCGAGAGGGTCAGGGCATATATCGCGGCAAACCTGGAACTGGAGGCATCCATGAGCTATCTTGTCTCAGAGCTGGAGGCCCGGGGAATCGAGGACGACACCGTTATCTGTATCGTCGCCGATCACTATCCCTATGGCCTCGACAGGGATGCGCCCCCGGGGAACATGCCTTATCTCTCGGAGCTCTACGGCTACGATGTTACCAACTACATGGAGAGGGATCACAACCGGGCCATCATCTGGTGCGGATGCCTGGAGGATCAGGAACCGATCATTGTAGACTCCCCCGCTTCGTCCATGGACCTTCTTCCCACCCTCCTGAATCTCTTCGGATGCGAATGGGATTCCAGGCTCTTCCCCGGAAGGGACGTGCTCTCCGATGCCATGCCCCTGTACTTCAATCTCAACTACGATTGGAAGACGGATCTGGGGACCTATATCAACTCCCGGAACGAATTCATACCGGCAAGCGAAGACATAGTGGTCCCGGACGGTTACGTGGATGCGATGAGGGAGATAGTCTCTGACAAGATAACGTACACCAGAGGCTGTATCTCCTCCGATTTTTTCGCCTATATACTTCCTGTGGAGGAGGACTGAATTACTTTTCCCTTGTCTCCGCGTAGGTCCTGTTTATCAGGTTGGAAACGGGCTTATAGACAAAGAATGTGATCAGGGCCACCACGATCCCCTTGAAGAGATTGAAGGGGAGGAATACCCAGAGGACCAGGGAGAGCTTATCCGTTATGAAGGGATTAAAGCTGCACATCCCGAGGATCGCCTCCATGGGGAAATGCAAAACGGATCCGTAAAGGGGCAATGTCACGAAGAAGTTGAAGGGGCAGGCTACGGCCGCCAGTACCGCCGTTGCCAGGAGCATGGAGATTATGGCACCCTTTCTCGTTCTGTGCTTCGAATAGAAGAATCCCGCGGTGAAGACGTATATGCTTCCCGTTATGAAGTTGGAAGCTTCTCCGATGCCTGCCGTTCCCGTTGCGGGAAGATGGATGAGATTCTTCAAAAGCTCGATGATGACACCGTATACGGGACCTAATGCGAAGGATCCCACGAGTACGGGTACTTCGGAGAAATCGAACTTGAGGAAGGGGGGCATGAAGGGCAGGGGGAACTCAAGATACATGAGGACCACGGCAAGCGCTGTCATGATCGCGGTAACGGCGATCTTTCTGATAAAGATCTTTCTTTCGGGCATAAAAAAACAACTCCTTTCATCCGGACTTTACCGTCGGCCACGGAATCTCACCGTGTCAGTCCCGCCTTAAGATTTTGCGGGAGTTGCGGGCTGGACGCTTCCTTAAGGTCGCGTGTTACCGCCGGTCGAGGAATCACACCTCGCCTTGGAACGACTTTATTATACACGTGTTGCGGAATTTGAAAAGCCCTATTCGTCCCAGGGGAGTATCTGACGGAGATCGTAGTATGCCTCCAGGGAAAGATCGTTCTCGTAAAGGTAGGTGGCAAGTTCCACCCCCACGTATCTGTAATGCCAGGCCTCTATGTCGTAGCCGGTCTCGTATCTGTACTGCTCCTGAAATCTTCTTACGAAGCCGAATTCGTAGCAGTGTTCGTTGACCCATTGACCCGTGGTGGTCTCGCCGAATTCGTCCAGGATCTCGGAGTAACCCGCGGGGGTGATATCCAGGGCAAGTCCCAGCTGGTGTTCCGACCTTCCGGGGACCGCGTTCTTCCTCACGGCGAATTCTATGCCGCGAAGGTTCCTTGACCTGTCGAAAAGATACTGCTGGGTATTGTAGTCCCTGAAGCCCGACACCAGGAAGAGCCCCTGACCCGTTGCCTCCACGCAGGCGTCGTACATGGCGATCCAGGCATCGCAGGCCTCCTGACGGAGCTGCTGGTTCATGGAGTTGGGTGCCGTTACCAGATCGTCCGGGACATAGTCCTCGGGGAGGGCATAGTACTTGTTCACCAGCACCGTGACATCGTCGGGATCCTCTACTATGGTGGCCCTTATGGACCTTGCGTCCACGTAGCCGTTATACCAGGTCTCATCGAACTGGGGCTCCACGTATTCGGGGACCGGAGTGGGTACCGGCGAAGGGGTGGGGACGGGCGTATCCGTGGGAACGGGAGTGGGGGCGGCCGTCGTAGCTTGGGTGCTTTCCGCCGCCGCTTCCGTTGAGACTATGGTCTCTTCGGAGGGAAGATTTCCGGTGCATCCCGGGGCGGACGCAAAAACAGCGGCAATAAGAATAACTGCCGCCGTCGTCTTTATCCTTTGATCAAGATCACCTGTTCTCATATTCCTTGCAGGTCTTCTCATAGTTCTCAAGGGTGCCTATGTCGATACATTCGCCGTCGCCCTTGAAGGCGTAGACGGGCATCCTCTTGTAGAGCCAGGAGGGGAAGTTGCCGGGTGCATCCGGGGAGTTGCCCTCCTCGAGATATGTATCGATCAGGGGAAGGATATCCTTGCCGTAGAAATATGTGGCGTAGATGCCCCACTCGCTCTTGGGCTCCACGGGCTTCTCCTCCATGTCGAGAACGCGGCAGTCGTCGTCAAGGACGGCAACGGCCAGTTTCTGCCTCTGGTGAAGCTCGGGAACGTTTATGGCGATAAGGGTGGGAGCCTTCTTCTCGTTAAAGAATGCCTGCATATTCTCGATGCTGTATGTGAAGATGTTATCACCTGCGAGGATGCAGACATCCTCATCGATGCCCAGCTGATCTATGGTGAACTTTATGTCGCCGATGGCACCTCTTTTGTTGGTGTCGTCGGTGGTTCCGTCGTTAAGTACTACGACGGGTGCCTTGCCTTCGCGGTCAAGCCCCTCGGCCCAGGAGGAGAACTGATCTGCAAACAGATCGTTCGTGATGATCACCACCTTCGAAAGGCCCGATATCTTATCCACGGAATCCATGATGTAGTCTATTATCAGTCTGCTTCCCAGGGGGAGAAGAGACTTAGGTTTGTCTTTTGTAAGCGGATAAAGTCTTGTCGCATAACCTGCAGCGAGCAATATCGCGATCATATGAGCAAACCTCCTTTGAAAAGATTTTTTATATTATAGCACTAATGCTCTCCATTATTTGCTATAATTACGTGGAAGATATTTCAGAAGGAACGGGGGGACACTTTGTGTCCTACCCCTTTTGATGTGTCTAAGGCAATAAGAAGAGGTAAAGAATAAATGGATATTTGTGCAGTTGTCATGGCGGCAGGCGAAGGAACGAGGATGAAGTCCGTCCACTCCAAGGTGGTCCATCAGGTGGCGGGAAAACCCATAATCAAATGGGTCGCCGATGCCCTTTGCGAAGCCGGCTGTAACGAACAGGTCTATATAGTAGGAGAGAAGCAGGAGGAGATAAGGAACGTTCTCGGAGAGAATGTGGCCTATGTCTTCCAGGAGCAGAGATTAGGTACCGGCCACGCCGTTATGCAGGCGGCTCCCTTCCTGGAGGGCAGGGACGGATATGTCATCGTCCTTCCCGGTGATTCCCCCATGGTGAGCGCGGCGACGATCGCCAAGGCGGTGAACAAGATGAACGAGGGCGACTACGGCGCCGTGGTTATCACGGCGGTGGCGGAAGACCCCACGGGATACGGAAGACTTGTCCGCGACTTCGAGGGCAATGTGCTGAAGATCGTGGAGGATAAGGACTGTACTCCGGACGAGAAGGCCATCAAGGAGATCAACTCCTCCATGTACGTCTTTAAGACGTCTTTGCTCCTTTCCGCTCTGGGAAGGTTATCCGCCCAGAATGCCCAGCAGGAATACTACCTCACGGACACCATCGAGATCCTCATCTGGGACGGCAACAAGATCGGTTCCGTTGTCTGCGACATCGAGGACACCATGGGCGTCAACAACAGGCGTCAGCTCCTTGAGGCGGGCAAGATAATGAATAAGAGGATCCTGGAGAAGCACATGGCAAACGGTGTGCAGATCATCGACGAGAACTCCACCTGGATCCATCATGCCGTGGAGATCGGACAGGATACGACGATCCTTCCGGGATCCATCCTCATGGGAAACACCGTTATCGGCAGGGAGTGCATCATCGGTGAGAACACGAGACTTGACGGAGTACAGGTGGGTGACGGTACGGTCATCGACTACTCCGTAGCCACCTCCTGTGTCATCGGAGCCGATTGCCGTATCGGACCCTTCTCCCATATAAGGCCCGACACGAGGATCAACGATCACGTGACCATCGGGGCCTATGTCGAGGTGAAGAATTCCGTGATCGACGACTACACCAGGGCAAGGCACCTTACATACATCGGAGATTCCACGGTGGGTAAGAACGTCAACTTCGGATGCGGTACCGTAACCTGTAACTTCGACGGTCAGGATAAGGTGGGATGCACCATCGAGGATAACGTCTTCATAGGAGGTAACTCCAACATCCTCTCCTCGGTGGTCCTCGGTAAGGACAGTTACATCGCGGCGGGATCCACCATAACAAATGACGTTCCTCCCCTGGGACTCGGTATCGGAAGATCAAAGCAGGTCAACAAGGATGACTGGGTCGCCAAGAAGAACAGGCTCAGGGGAGCCAACTATATCAAGCTCGATACGAAGAGGAGCGAACTTTGATCATAAAGAAAGACCTGTGGCTTATCGCGGGACTCGGTAATCCCGGCGACAAATATGCATATACCTGGCACAACTGCGGATTCCTCGCGGCGGAGTGCCTTGCGGACAGATTCGGTATAAGCCTTTCCAAGAGCAAGTGGAATTCCACCTACGGGAAGGGAAAGATCGAGGGGAGTGAGGTCATCATCATGAAGCCCAATACCTTCATGAACCTCTCGGGTGAGGCCATCGCCCCCGCGGCAAACTACTTCAAGATCCCTCCGGAGAGGATCATCGTGATCTACGACGACATCGACATCAAGATCGGATCCATAAGGGTGAGGGCAAAGGGCAGCGCGGGTACCCATAACGGCATGAAGTCCGTTATCAAGTGCCTGGGTACGACGGAGTTCCCCCGGGTGAGGATCGGAACGGGTCCCGTGCCCGAAGGCCGCGAACTTATCGAATACGTTCTTGCACAGATCCCCAAGGATCAGAGACAGATCATGGCGGACTCCTTCGAAAAGGCCGCCCAAAGTGTGGTCGACTACCTGAGTGATAATAGCTGATGAATAGAATCAATGAGATCCTGGACCTTATAGAGAAGGATGAGGGGCTCGTAAAGGCAAGGGAAGATTCCCTTTCCGGCGGGCTCCCCCTTAACATAACAGACCTTTGCGAACAGCAGAAGGGCTATCTTATCAGTGCCCTTTGCCGGAGGGAGAAGAAGAAGCCCGTTATCATAGTCCCGGACTATGCGGTGGCCAGGGAACTGGCAACATCCCTTTCCGCCTTCATCGAGGATGAGACGGTGATACTGAAGCCCTCGGAGATGTCCCTCGTTACCGCTGTGGCATCCTCCAGGGAGCCGGAGATAGAAAGGGCGGGTGCCATAGAGAGGATATTGAGTTGCGACTTCGGCGCAGCCATTATCTGTTCCGGCGCCCTCGTCAACCGTCTCATGCCCAAGAAGCAGTTCTGTTCCTTCGCAATAAAGATCAAGCTGGGACAGGAACAGGATCCCACGGAGATGATAACCGAACTTGCGAATATGGGTTACGAGAGGACGGGCACCGTCTCCGCCAGGGGAGAATTCTCCGCAAGGGGAGACGTCATCGACATCTTTACCCCCGACCTTCCCCTTCCCGTGAGACTCTCCTTCTTCGACGACGAGATCGATCAGATAAAGACCTTCGATCCCGACACCCAGAGATCCGTGGAACCCCTCAAGGAGACCACCATATACCCGGCGTCGGAGCTTGTCATAGACAGCTCCAAAAGAAATGCCCTCGCCAAGAAGATGCAACTGACGGCGGCGAGGGACATCAACGACATGAATGCCTCTTCCGAAGGTAAGACGGCGGATATCCTGTATAAGACCATGAAGGAGGATTCGAACTCCGTCGCCGAGGGAATAAGATTCTCGGGTATAGCGAAGTGGCTCCCCCTTCTCATCGAGGATCCCGACTGCATCCTGGATTATGCGGATCCCAAGAAGACCATTATCTTCGTCGACGAACTCTCCTCCATAAGACAGAGGACCGACGGATATCTGGCGGAGTATTTTGCCAGATGCAAGACCCAGTTCGAGCTGGGAGGGACCCCTAAGATCGCCTTCGACACCCCCATGAAGACCGGGGAAGTATTCAAGAAGATCGGAGGGCTCAAGGGCATCATATCCGTCTCCTGTCTTAATGCTTCGGGGAACGGCATCGCCGGCGGAAAGACCGTATCCGCTTCCGGAATATCCGGGGAGAACTGGAGGGGAAGGGATAAGGATCTGGCGCAGAGGATAAAGGGCAAGGACAGGCCCCGAATGGTGTTCATGCTTACGGGTCAGCAGAGGACGGGTTCCTTCCGCACCAGGATGGCCGATGAGGGGGCCTCCCCCGACATAATCGAGGCGAGCCTGCCCTCGGGATTCTTCTATCCCGGCATAGGTCTCGAACTCGTGGGTGAGCAGGATATCTTCGGTGCGGAAAAGAAGCTATCCAAAAAGAAGAAGAGCGGCGGTAACAGGATATCCTTTTTCGCTGATATCAATCCCGGTGACTACGTTGTTCACGATGCCCACGGTATCGGACGATACGAGGGAATAGTAAACATGAAGATGGGTAAGTCCTGCATGGATTACCTTAAGATCTCCTACGCCAAGAATGCCATAGTCTACGTGCCCGTGGACAGACTTGATAAACTTCAGAGGTACGTGGGTCCCAACGGCAAGGCTCCGAAGCTCTCGTCCCTGGATTCAGGGGAGTGGGAGAGAAATGTCCAGAGGGCCAGGAACTCCGTTAAGAAGGTGGCCTTCGACCTGGTCAAGCTCTATGCCACCCGAAGGGCGAGCAAGGGTTTCTCCTGCGGTCCCGACGATAATTGGCAGAAGGAATTTGAAGAGAATTTCCCTTATATGGAGACCGAGGATCAGCTTGCCGCCATCAGGGATATCAAAAGGGATATGGAAAGCGACATCCCCATGGACAGGCTTCTTTGCGGAGATGTGGGATTCGGAAAGACGGAGGTTGCCTTCAGGGCGATATTCAAATGTGTACAGAACGGCAGGCAGGCATTCATGCTGGCTCCGACTACGCTCCTTGCCCAGCAGCACTACGATAACTTTATGGCGCGCCTGGGATCCTTCCCCATCCGGGTGGTGCTCCTGTCGAGGTTCGTTCCCCCGGCAAAGCTCAAGCAGAATCTGGAGGATATCAAGAGCGGAAGAGCGGACGTGGTGATCGGAACCCACAGGCTCCTTTCAAAGGATGTCATTCCCTGTAAGCTGGGTCTTCTGGTGGTGGACGAGGAGCAGAGGTTCGGCGTCAACCATAAGGAACAGATAAAGGCCATGAAGAACAACGTGGATGTCCTGACATTAACGGCCACTCCCATACCCAGAACCCTCCATATGTCCATGACGGGCATCAGGGATATATCGATCCTGGAGGAGGCTCCCATGAACAGGCGCCCCGTACAGACCTATGTTCTGGGGTACGATGTGGAGGTCGTGGTCCAGGCGTGTCTCCGGGAGATCTCCAGGGGCGGTCAGGTCTTCTATCTTTACAACAAGACTAAGGACATAGACTTAAAGGCGTCGGAGCTGATGCAGCTGATGCCCGGGGCGAGGATAGCCTATGCCCACGGCAAGATGAGCGAACACCAGATGGAGAAGATCATCGAATCCTTCATCAAGGGGGAATACGATATCCTGGTCTGCACCACGATAATCGAGTCGGGGGTGGATATGCCCAACGTGAATACCATGATCGTGGAGGACTCGGACAAGTTCGGCCTTTCCCAGCTCTATCAGATCAAGGGAAGGGTGGGTAGATCGGACAGGCAGGCCTATGCCTACATGACATATAACGAAGACAAGAACATGAACTCCGATGCCGCCAAGCGTCTAATGGCCATCAGGGAATTCACGGAACTCGGATCCGGTGTCAAGGTCGCCATGAGGGATCTCGAGGTAAGGGGCGCCGGAAACCTTCTTGGTGCCGAGCAGCACGGTCAGATGGATATCATCGGATATGAGCTCTACTGCAGGCTCCTGGATGAGGAGATAAAGAGATTGAGGGAGGACGGCGACGATGATATGCTGCCCCGTCTCGAGGCGAGCATCGAACTGGATTTCGATTCCTATATCCCTTCCTCCTATATCGAGGACGAGGCGCTGAGGATGGCCGCCTACAGAAGGATCGGAAACATAACGACTCCGAAGGAGAGGGACGACTTCATAGACGAGGTCACCGACAGATACGGCGATGCCCCCAACGAGGTGATCTTCCTGGCGGGCGCCGCCCTTATAAGATCCATGGCGGCCGAGGCGGGGTTTGAGAGGGTCTGCTTCAAGGATGCGGGAGTCCTCCTGTATTTTGCCGGGGACCGCAAACTCGACATGCCGGCTCTTTCCGTCCTCGTGGGTACCCCGGAGTTTGCGGGAAGGGTGCTGGTCAACGCCCAGGGCAAACCCTATCTCCACTATAAGCCCGTGACGAAAAGACACGACAAGACGGTGGAGGAGGTCACCACATTGCTGGGGATCTTAAAAGAGAACAGGACTCAAGGCAAAAAATAACATATTATGGTATACTACGCGGGTAACGCCTCCATAGTTTAATGGATAGAACAGCAGTTTCCGGTACTGCTGGTACGGGTTCGATTCCTGTTGGAGGTGCCACAGACCCTCTGTTATCCGGAGGGTCTTTTTTACGGCTTTATCTTCTGATAGTAAAAGCAGGCGAGCTGGGTCCTGTCCCGGAGATCGAGCTTGGAGAGGATCGAACTTACGTGATTCCTGACGGTGCCTTCCCCCAGGTACATGGAGGAGGCGATCTCCTTGTTGGACTTGCCGTCGGCGACATATCTTATTATCTCGGCTTCGGTCTCCGTTATGCCGAATTCCTCCGGATTGAAGCTATCCTTGCGGTTAAGGATATCCGGGAGTTTTTCCACCACCTTACCGCCGAACACGGTCTGGCCGCCGTACACCGCCCTGACGGAGGATGCCAGGGACTGGCAGTCCTGCTTGAGGATATATCCCCGGGCACCGACCTTGAGGGCCGTGTTTATGTATTCGTCGTCCAGGAATGTGGTGAGGAATAGGATCTTTGCATCCTTACGGAACTTCAAGATCTCGGAGGCGCATTCCAGACCGTTCAGGCCGTCCATCCTTATGTCCATTACGATGACGTCGAAGTCGTCCTTGCGGCAGGCTTCTATACCCTCAGCTCCGCTTTGTGCCGTGGCGGCTACTTCCATGTCGGGTTCGTTCTCCAGTATTACCTTTAATGCTCCCGATACCAGGGGATCATCGTCAACTATCAGTACTTTCATTATTGGTTTTTCTCCTTTTGTATGGTGACGAGGACCATGAATCCGTTCCCGTCGGATCTGACCATGGCGCGGCCGCCCATGGCCTTCGCCCTTGCTCCGATATTCTGAAGACCGATACCGTCCCCGGTGAGGCCGGATACATCGTTTTCTCCGATATAGTATTCCCGCTCCTTATTCTTTCCGTTATCCCAGATCTTGAGACGCCAGAAGGTCACGTTCTCCACAAGTTCGATGAGCACTTTGTTGCCCGTGGAATATTTCGAGATATTGGTGACGCCCTCCTTGACAATGGCCAGGATATTCGTCTTGAATGCGTTGTCGGAGGGGGAGTCTATGGAGGTCCTGACATCCGTGTCGAACCTGTCCTTGAGGACAGATACGGTATCGTGAAGACCGATGGAAAGATCGATGGAATCGTCGTGGAGTTCGTGGACGCTCTTCCTTATTCCCGTCATGGCAAGATCCAACGTCTCTCCCACGGAATCCAGCTGTTTTGCCACGTCCTCATCCCGGTTGATTATCTTTATCGCCTGGAGCTGGACGATGACCCTGGTGATCATGTGACCCACGTTATCGTGGATCTCCCTGGCGATCCTGTTCCTTTCCTTGAGCCTTGCAAGATAGATCTCGTTGTCGGAGTTCTTCATGATCTCCTCGGAGAGCCTTCCGGCATCAATGGCCGATCTTCTGGCCTCGTCGAATCTTCCTTTCATCTCCTTCTCGGTCTTTTCCCGGGAGGAGGTCATGAGGGAGAGGTAAAGGGACAGACCGCAGATGAGAAGTGATTGGATCTTTAATACCGCGGATACATCCGATACGACTATCGAGATGACACCCGTGATCCCCGCTGCGGCACTTAGTGCAACCGATATCTTAACGGGAAGCTTCCTTTCCGTTCCCGTAAGGGAATAGAAGGTTCCCGGGATGCAAAGGGCGAGGGAAGGAAAGAAGAAAGACACAACGGAAAGGCCGGCGCAGACAACGGAGGAGAAGATATCGCTTCGGGAGATCTCCGTGATAAATGTGGCGATAAATGCCATTAGGACACATGCCACGACCGTCCCCCCGATGTTGCCGGATGCTTCGGCAAGGATGGGAAAGACGGTCAGGATGCATATTACTGTCTTGTCGGCCGATCTTCTTTTCACAAGGTGATTATACAACATCAGCTATAGGCTTTTCCTCTTCGGGCAGAGCTTACGATGGCAGCCGTTACCGCCAGTGCCACTGCGAAAAGGAATTCGATCACAAAGCACATGACCAACTTGTCGGCATCGTAGTTGAAGTGGGACAATCTGCTGCAGGTCATGTTGTTTGCCAGAGTGCTCCAGTAAAGGGGAAGGAATCTGGCGATACGGAGGACCTTGTCGCCCAGATGGACCTGGGGGATAAAGACTCCGGAGAGGAAGCTCATTCCGAGGCTTACGATATTCGTCACCATGGAAAGGGAGTTGGAGTTGATGTCAAAGGACGTGATCAGCGATGCGATGGCACATGCGATCATGGTGGACAGGAAAAGATTCAGGGCCACGAGGGGCAGATGATCCGAGATGATCTCCGTATCTTTTCCGAGGACCAGGTTGAGTACCATGAATATGAGCCACAGGACGATACCTGCCGTTGAAAGTCCCAGGGTATTGGCAAGGCTCATCTTCCTTCTGGATACCGGGGAGGATTCGATCCTGCTGTTAAGGAGTGCGTCGTTGTTCTCGATGATCGTGTGTCCTACTCCCAGGGACATGAAACCTATGGCGAGATAGGGATAGAACTGATTGAGGTAGAATACTGCCATATCGGATCTCTTCTCCGCCGCATCCTCGTCCGCAAGGACCGAGATCTCGGTCTTGTCGGAGAGAAGAGCCGTCGCAGAAGCAGCTGCTTCTTCCTCTGTTTTTCCCATGAGTATATAGTTGTCATAGGTGCTCTTGTAGTTATCGATCATGCCCGTGAGCAGGAAAGTATTTCCGCTGTTACCGTAATCGGTGAGATACTCCACCTCTCCGTTTTCTATGACCAGATGCATCTCGCTCATGCGGAAGAAGACGAGATCCTCTATCTTGCTCCTTCCGGCGTCGCTCAGATCCGTCATGGTATTGTCTTCGGAAAGGTATTCAATGAGTCCCCTGGAGAAGGCCGTGCCGTCGTGATCCTCATAAGAGATGGAAAAGCTTGATGAGAAACTTGCTTCTCCGCCCATCCCTCCGGTCCTTGAGGCAAGGATCAGGGAGAATGCCATTGCGAACAGGATGACTCCGTATATCAGCAGTCCGGATTTATTGTTATTAAGTACCCTGAAGAAATTCTTATACAGATGCATATTTTTCCCTCCTTAACACTATGGTTCCGATGACGAGGAACAGGGCAGCGAAGATGATTATCTTCACGATGTTGATGTAGAACTCCCGATCGTTGGCACACATGGCCATTTTGTAGAAGGCCATGTTCAGTACCGTTGCGGGGTTTATGTCGTTTATGATGGGACAGTACTTCTCGAAGACACCGGGGAGGGCGTTTATCATCTCACCGGAAAGGAAGACCGATACCATGACCACCGCCGTTGCCTTGTTTGCCCTGGTGTTGACATTGCCCTTGAAGAACAGTCCGCAGACAACGCCGAAGCCGATGGAGAACAGGATGCCGGCGATGACGAAGAGTGCCAGCTTGGGAATGGAATTTCCCAATGAGACCTTGAAGACCCTGTTCATGAAGATAAGCTGGATCACCGCTATTATGACTGCGGGGATCACCCTGGCCGTAAAGGCGCTCATGATCATGCGGCTCTTTTTGGCGGGGGACAGGGAATACCTGGTCGCCTCGGC
Organism: Clostridiales bacterium; assembly: GCA_003543635.1. Classification (GTDB taxonomy): domain Bacteria; phylum Bacillota; class Clostridia; order Saccharofermentanales; family Saccharofermentanaceae; genus Saccharofermentans. The sequence continues at coordinate 14,488 of DNAE01000138.1, forward strand.
TGTAACGTCCGCCTTGAGGGCTCCCACCATATTTACTCCCGACATGGCATTGAAGAAGATACCCATGACGAATGTGCTGTAGAAATACCAGATAAAGGGATTCGGATCGGAGGAAAACATGTTTTCCCCGGGATGGGCAAATTCCTTATGGATCTCACCGGTCAGGTTCTCCACGACGGCCATTCCCTTTCCGGGATCCTCTTCGAAGGCCTCTTTGATGAGCTCATATCTTTGCCTGTAGGAATCCGCGACGCTCTGTGCTACGACTCCGGCCGTTTCGGTATGATCCTTTGAGAGGTACACGGAAATGTCGTCGGATGAGACGACGAACAGCGTCTCGTGATCCTTCTCGAGAAGGGCCTTTCCCTCTTCTTCGCTTTCCGCTAAGGTGAGATCGTAGATCTTATTACCGGAACCCGTATCCAGGGAGACCAGGAGATCCTCGAAGTTATCCTGGAAATCCCCTTCACCTTCCTTCACGAGCACCGCACTATGGGTGTCGATGGAGTTTTCCGCATTGTATATATTCCCTCCCGCAAAGTACATGCATGACATGAGTACCAGGGGGAAGACCAGATTCCAGAAAAGAAAGGACTTGGCCCTCACTATCTTCTTTAGATCATAGATCAGCATCTTGACACTTCCTTTCTTACTCGTCCCTGAGCTGCTTTCCCGTGAGCTCCAGGAAGACATCGTTGAGGGTGGGCTGCTCGGAGAAGATCTTCTTCATCTTGTATCCCCTGTCCTGAAGGATATTCACGATGTCTATCACGTTGTGCTTTCCGGATCCCGCTTCCACCTTGAGGGTATTGTTCTCGTATGTTACTCCGTAAACGTTTCTGAGTTCCCTTATTACTTCTATATCCTTATCCTCGAGTCCCGAGGCCTCGATCGTTATGATCTCGCTCTTCTTTATCAT
>DNAE01000138.1:15523-17031 GCA_003543635.1 Clostridiales bacterium
ATCTGCTCGACCTCCTCCATGTAATGGGAGGTGTAGATGATCGTGGCGCCGTTAGCCCGGAGTTCCTCGATGCCCTCGAGGATCCTGTTCCTGCTCTGGGGGTCGACGGCAACGGTGGGCTCATCGAAAAAGATGAGCTTCGGCTTATGGGCGATGCCGCAGGCGATGTTGAGCCTTCTTTTAAGACCGCCGGAGAGCTTGTCGGGCTTGAACTTGACAAAGTCGTTTAATGCGACGAATTCTATGGCTTCCTGAACGTACTTCCTCCTTGTCTCGCGATCCTTGATATAAAGACCGCAGAAAAAGTCGATATTCTCATAGACCGAGAGGGTCCTGTATACGGAGACGTCCTGGGGAACGACACCGATCTTCGCCTTGATGTCGTAGGCCTTGGGGCTCATCTTCTCGCCGAAGATGGTGATCTCACCCTTATCGAATTCCAAAAGGGAGAGTATGCAGTTGATGCTCGTGGATTTTCCGGAACCGTTGGGGCCGAGGAGGCCGAATATCTCGCCTTCCTTAACGCTCATGTCAAAGTGATCCAGAGCGATGAGTTCCTTGTATCTCTTTACTAGATCCTTTACTACTAAGATTTCAGACATACCAATACCCGTCCTTTGTTTTGTTCTATGCCTCGATGATACGGAAGTCTATGTATCAGCGGCAAGTGACAAATGTCACGGACGGGTATGACAACGGTCTTGACCTGATATATCAAGTATCGTGGATAAGATCCTTGAGTGTCTTGGAATAGAAGAAATTGTGGACCAGTTCATCGAATTCGGTCCACATGGGAAGGGTCTCGCAGCTCTTTTTGCGGGGACATTCGAATCCCGTGTCCGCCAGGCATGCCACGGAATTCATGGACCCTTCCATGAGCTCCAGTATCTCCCCGATCTTGTATTCTTCGGGACTTCTCAGGAGCTTATAGCCGCCGCCCTTTCCGCTGGCGCCGACCACGAGCTTCCCCGCCACCATTTCCTTTACTATGATCTCCAGGTATTTCTTGGAGATCTCCTGCCGCTGCGCCACGTCCCTGAGCGGCACATAGCCCGCGCCGCCGTGCTGGGCCAGGTCGATCATGACCCGCAGCCCATAGCGCCCTTTGGTGGAAATCATCCGTCCCGCCTCCTCCCGCGTTTTGCCTATTCTACCACAGGGTGATCTGGAAATCAAGTGTAAATTGCCTATTGACATGGTAGGTGAATTGGTGTATAGTACCCTCAACCCGCCGGCAGCCCCGGCGAGGAACCGAGGAAATGAGGTGGGATCACATGGGTGAAACGCTCCTGAAGATGATCCGCGACAATTTCCGCAACGGGCGAATGTGTCCCTGTCTGTATCAGATGAGCCTCCGGTAATCCAATACAGGAAAGAACCGCATCAAATCTGAAAACAGAACAGGAGAGAAAAGAATTATGTCGAAATATCGTTTTGAAACCCTGCAGCTCCACGTCGGCCAGGAACACGCCGATCCCGCCAGCGACGCCCGCGCGGTGCCGATCTAC
>DNAE01000236.1 GCA_003543635.1 Clostridiales bacterium
ATATGGGCGGAGAAGGTGGACAGGTTCTTCTCTATGCTCTGCTCGTCGCCGATATCGGCCAGGACTCGGTCAAATACGGCGATCTCGCTTCCCTGGGAGGCGGGTATCATGAGTCCCGCCATGGTCATGAGGGTCAAAAGGCCGCAGGTCTTAAGGGATACCGTCTTACCGCCGGTATTGGGTCCCGTAATAACGAGGGTCCTCCACTTCTTTCCAAGCTCCATATCAACGGGCACCACCTTATCCCGGGGGATAAGGGGATGTCTTGCCGCCCTGAGTTCTATCCTGCCGTCGGTGTTGAGAGCCGGCTTAACGGCATCCATACTAATGGCAAGCTCCGCCTTTGCGGAGGCCAGATCGATACAGGAAACGAGAGCAATATCGCTCTGAAGCGTATGCATCTCCCTCTTGACCTTATATGTCAGTTCCTCGAGGATCCTCTCTATCTCCGCCCTCTCCATGGAGGTGAGCTCACGTATCCTGTTGTTAGCTTCAACAACGGCCATGGGCTCCACGAACAAGGTCTGTCCCGTGGAGGAAGTATCATGAACGATACCCGGTATCTTTCCCTTATGTTCGGCCTTTATGGGAACGCAGTATCTGTCCCCCCTGATGGTGATGACGGCCTCCTGAAGATACTCGGTGTTGTTCCTTATGACCCTGTCCAGGGAGATCCTGATGCTCCCCGCCAGTTCCTTCTTTTCCTTCCTGATGGAGTAAAGATCCTCGCTGGCGCGGTCGTTCATCTCGTCCTCGTTGTTTATGGCGGAGGTGATCTCCTTCTCGATCCCCGAAAGATCCTGCAGGGCCGTGATGGAGGCAAAGAGATTCGTCTCGTACATATCCGTGTGTTCACCGGATACGATCCTCTTGATGGAGGAAACACCCTTAAGGAAGGATGCCACATCAAGAAGTGCCCGCATGGTAAGGACGCCCCCTGCCTTTACATAGGAAAGATGTTCCCGGATATCCGGGAAGGACAGGGGTATCGGTCCGTATTTATTGATGTAAAGAAATGCCTCGTATGTATCTTCTAAGGATTCCTTAACCGTGGGAAGATCCGTAGTGGGAACGAGATCCTTCGCCAGATCGCGTCCGTAAGAGGTCCTTGTGAAACCCTCCAGGAGATCGATCATCTTGTCGAACTCCAGGACCCTTAAGACCCGTCCTTTTATCTTCTTCCTCTCGGCTTCTTCTTCAAAAGTGAGATATCTGTACATTTACTCCCGTATCAGGAAAGGCGCATGGCGTTATCTATCTCGATCGAGGGGATCGTCTTGGACTTTGCAAGGCCCTCCTCGATATCGATATCGGTGATCTTGCCGTCCTTCTCGATGATTATCCTGTTATATCGGCCCTGAAGGAGGCAGTCGATGGCGTGTACACCCATAAGGCTGGCAGTGGTCCTGTCACGCAGCGTGGGTGAACCGCCCCTCTGAAGGTGACCGAGGATCGTGGGTCTTGATTCTATGCCCGTCTGCTCCTCGATCTTCTGAGCGATATCCGTGGCGGAACCCGCACCCTCTGCAACGATAACGATATAATGCTTCTTTCCTTTGTTCCTTCCGTCAAGAATGACCCTTATCACGTCATGATTGAAATCAAAGTCCACTTCGGGGATAAGGATAACTTCAGCTCCCGTGGCGATACCCACGTTAAGAGCTATATAACCTGCTCTTCTTCCCATGACCTCGATGACGCTGCATCTCTCGTGGGAAGAAGCCGTATCTCTCAATTTATCGATGGCTTCCATGGCCGTATTCATGGCCGTGTCATATCCGATGGTATAGTCGGTACATCCGATATCGTTATCGATGGTACCGGGGATACCGATAACGGGAACTCCGATCCTGGCAAGAGCCCTTGCGCCCTTAAAGGATCCGTCACCGCCGCTTACCACCAGGGCATCGACTCCGTATACCTCAAGCATCCTTGCACCCTTCATAACGCCGATATCGGTCTGGAATGTCTTGGATCTTGCCGTCATGAGGAAGGTACCGCCTCTCTGAAGGGTCTCGGAAACATCCCTCATACCGATGGGAGAGATCTCACCCTTCCAAAGTCCGTGATATCCCCTTGTTACTCCGTACACCTTAAGGCCTGAATTGATACCGGCCCTTACGAGCGCCCTGATCGTGGCATTCATTCCGGGGGCATCACCTCCGCTCGTTAAAACGGCAATACTCTTAATGGGATTATCTTCATTTGCCGTCGCATTATCGTAATTCTTAGCTTTAAGCGTATCGATCGCGGGCAGATTTGATTCATCGTAAAGAAGTTCCAACATATGATGACCTCCGAAAACTATTAACTAACTCCAATGATTATATCACAAGAGTATCATTCGATGATCACGTTTTCGGGTTTTACGAACTCCTTCAATATATCGATCACCTTGGGGTCCCGACTCAGATAACAGACCTCATCAAGGCGCACCTCGCTCCCGTCCTTAGTAAAGATAATGTCCACCGGGGTGTTGCCGTGGAAATAGACCAGGAAGTTGAGGAGGCGGTCATATTCTTCGCTGCTGGCATCCCCGTCAAACTTGATCTTGACCACATTGATGCGAGACGGCTTCTCCTTCTTCTCATTAAAGGCAACGTCCTTTTTCCCGAAGGCGGCCTTCACGTACCGGTCCTCCGAAATGCTCTTGACGGCAAATTCATCCTCCGGCATATCGAAGATCTTATCCACGGACAGGGACAGGGAATCCTCGTTCCTCACATGCCTCTTGCCCAGGAAGATATAAGGTCTGTTCACCGCGATCCTGAAGGAAGCCTCCTCGAATACGCTTCCGAAGAGCACCGCCTCAAAGGAACCGTAAAGGTCCTCCACGGTGAGGACAGCCATGGGGGTCTTGTTCTTGGTGGTCCTTATGCTCTTCTTGGAAAGGATACCGTACATGACCACGGGCTTATCGTCATTTACGCTTTCCTGGGTACCGTTATCCCTCAGTTCCATGAACTCAGCCGTATCAAAGGTGACCAGTTCCTCTATGGCCTTCTTATACTTATCCAGAGGGTGACCCGAAAGATAAAGACCCAGTCTGTCCTTCTCGAATTCAAGTATCTCGCCTTCGCTGTACTCGGCGACCTTTATGACTCTGACCCTGTTCTTATCGTCGCTGAAGGAAGGCTGGGTATCAAACAGGGTCATCTGGCCCTCGAGGCCTCCCCTGCCGCTTTCCGCAAGCTTATCAAGCTCAGTTTCCAGGCAATTTATCATCGTCGCCCTGTTATATCCCGTGAAATCCAGAGCGGAGGACAGAATGAGCGATTCGATCATGTTCTTCTTCATGCCGATCTTAGCCGCACGGATAAGGAAATCCTCGAAGGAAGTGAACTCACCGTTCTGTTCCCGCTCCTTCTCGAGGTCCATAACGGCTCTCTCGCCCACATTTTTGATCATGGAAAGGCCGATCCTTATGGCGCCCTCCCCCTCTGTCTTGAACTTGGCTCCGCTACGGTTAACGTCGGGGGGCAGGATCTTAATGCCCATGGAGGCGCATTTCTCTATATAGACCGACGCCTGATAGATATTGAACCTGAAGGAATTGAGGATCGCCGCCATGAATTCCGTGGGGTAGTAATACTTAAGATACGCGGTGTAATAGCCGACGATGGCATATGCGGCGGCATGGGACTTGTTAAAGGCGTATCCCGCAAATCCCGACACATCGGTAAAGATCTTGTCCGCGATCTTCTCGGGGACACCGTGGGAAACGGCTCCCTCGATGGTCTTGCCGTTCTCATCCTCACCGCCGTATATGAAGAGCTTCCTGTACTTCTCCATGAGGGATCTCTTCTTCTTGCTCATGGCACGTCTGATATTATCGGACTGACCCATGGAGAATCCCGCCAGATCCCTTACTATCTGCATTACCTGTTCCTGATAGACCATGCATCCGTAGGT
>DNAE01000211.1 GCA_003543635.1 Clostridiales bacterium
GGTGGAGGATAACGGTATCGGCATGACCCCCGATCAGATAAAGGAGCTCTTCGAGAACGACATAACCGACAAGCACGGTATCGGAGTCAAGAACGTCAACGACAGGATCAAGATATACTTCGGAGAGCAGTACGGCATAACGGTGGAATCCGAGCCGGACGAGGGAACCACCGTTTCCATCAGGATACCGAAGATAACCGAGGAGGACCACTATGAGAAGAGGTAAGGGATCACTTAAGCTCATGATCTTTTCGACGGTGCTGTTCGTGCTGATATCAGTCCTGGTGTTCGGCGCCATAACACGCATCACCGACACGGGCACCATCTTCAAGGCGAAGGACGACAGGTCCTATGTGGCGGTCATAGGGAAGTCGAATCTCTCTTCCTTCTGGCTGTCCGTTTCCTCGGGTGCCTCCTCCGCGGCGGCGGAGTACAATCTGGACATGACCTTCGAGGCCCCGGACAGTGAGGAGGACTTCGAGGCCCAGAACGAGATGATAAGGAATGCCATCGCGAACCATGCCGATGCCATCGTCTTCTCCGCCATCGACTATAACGCCAATGCCGAGGCCATAAACGAAGCAATAAGTGCGGGGATCCCCGTGATAGTGATAGACAGTGACGTGAACTGTGACCGGGTCTCCTGCCGCATCATGACTGATAACTACCTTGCAGGCCGCATGGCCGGTGAGAAGGCCGTGGAGAACAGCGAGGGCGATCTTGTGGTGGGAGTCGTCAACTACGACATCAATTCCGCCAACGGCCAGCAGAGGGAGCAGGGCTTCTGCGACGCGGTGTCCGAGTCGGGAAGGGTCAGCGCCATCTATACGGTCAATTGCCTTTCCACCCAGGAATCCGCCTACGAGGGAACGGCGGATCTTCTGGCGGAACATCCGGACATCAACACCATTGCGGCCCTCAACGAGCTCATGAGCCTGGGCTCGGGCTATGCGGTGAGAGATCTGGGCCTCAAGGACGATATCGATATCTACGCCTTCGACAGCAACGTGGTGTCGGTGGGCATGCTGGAGACCGGGGAGATCACGGGCCTCGTGGTGCAAAATCCCTACGCCATGGGCTACCTGGGAGTCGAGACGGCGTACCGGTTGATAAACGGACTTAAGATCGATTCCGACCGCATCGATACCACCACCACATATGTGGACGTGGATAACATGTACGATATCGATATCCAGCGCATGATATTCAAATTTGAATAGGGAGGATCTTATGGTAACAAGAGAGCAGCTGATCAGAACAAGTGACAATTCGGCCTTCGGTGTGGTCTTCGGATTGACCGCCTGTGTTATCGCCTTCATTGCCCTTGCGGCTACGGCGATACTGACGGGCCTTTGGCCCCTTCTGATCCCGGGGGTGATCCTTCCCGTGGGTGGTGCCATCGCCCTGATCCTATTCGGAAAGAAACAGAAGGAGAGGACGTTAATATATAAGGAGACCCTGGAGAGGATCGGCGTCGACAACCTGGTAAACGAGATCAACGGCGGTAAGGTTACAAAGCCCGCCCCCAAACTCCCCCTCTTCATAACGGAAAAACACGTTGTCTATGCGGGAAAGGTGATATTGGAAAAGACGAACGTCAAGAATGTCAGCGTATCGAGAAACCGCAGCACCCTTATCATCTATTTCTACGACAGGGAGGGGAGATCTTTCCGATGTGCCGGCGGTTCCGGTCTCGGTGTCAAGACGGCAAAGCTCCGGGAGGAGATAGTCAAGGCGATCAATGCGTAAAACAATGTTATTACATTGTATAACTAACGTTTGCAAACGAAAAAGAGGAGACCGGTATTCCCGATCTCCTCTTTACTTATAAAGCGATGATCATTTCTTCTCTGTGGCCCTCAGGATGGTGGATATGATGGCAAATACGATGCCGGCTATGGGCCAGACCATCCAGGAGATATTCCAGGCGCCACCAAGGAAGCTCCAGGCAAGATATCCTCCTGTTGCCGTGAGCCAATATACGGGGGCGACTACCTTCATGGCGGTGTTCTCCTTTGCCTCGATCCTGTACTCTCCCTCCTGGAGGAGCTTATCCATTCCGTCCTTGATGATTCCGGCGCGGACGATGAAGTAAACGCCGATGGCGCAGCAGCAGAGGAATATACCCACGAGTCCGGTGGTAAGGGCTTCGTTGTTGCCGCCGAAGACCGATCCCAGGATGATGGCGATCACTCCTGCCATTATGGTTATGGTTCCGAAGGTTATGGAGGAGATGAATCTCGGCAGGAACTTCTCTGCTCTTGTCTTGACCATGCCCTCGACTCCGTACTCGCTGTCAAAGCTCTCCTTGGTGAGCCAGTCCCAGCGGTCGTATGAGATGCCCGCCGGGATGAAGAAAACCAGTGAGACACAAACGAGGATCAGGAGCAAAGTGATGCCTATACCTGAGGCTGCCTGTTCGGTCAGGGGGAGTGCACCGCTCCTCTGAAGGGCGATAAAGAAGAGCAGGGGCGCCGAGCAAAGGGTGCAAAGGGCTGCTCCCAGCGCTATCTTTCCCGCAAAGGTATTGTTAAAGGAGAGGAATGTATTAGCCTCCTCCATGGACAACTTGCGGAGGGAAGAATCCTCCTTGTCCTCGATGACGCTGCGGTCCTCATCATCCTTAAGAAGATAATCTGTACTTACTCCGAAGAGTTTGCTCATCTCCAGGATCCTCTGAAGATCCGGTACGGACTGGGCGCCCTCCCACTTACTTACGGACTGACGGGAAACCCCAAGCTTATCGGCCAGTTCTTCCTGTGACCATCCGTTCTTCTTACGTTCGTCAATAATCTTATCTGCAAGTATCATGTAAATTACCTCGATTCAAATTGATTATACAACAGTGCACTTGTGTTATGCTCCAAGAATACCGCAGACGCCGTTATCACACCATAAAGTGCGCTTGGAACTTATGTAAACCGGCGGTTGCAACTGGTGTAAAGTGCGCTTTGTTCCTATATAATATCGGTAGCAAAGCAGGAAAGAGGTGGCACCATGAAGGTACTTATGCTTAACGGAAGTCCCCATGCCGACGGTTGTATCGCAAGAGCTCTCAAGGAGATGGAGACCGTCTTCGAGAGGGAGGGGATCGAGACAGAGACCATCCTTGCGGGTAACAAGGATATCAGAGGATGTATCTCCTGCAACAGATGCAGCGAGCTGGGGCGGTGTGTCTTTAACGATCTCGTGAACGAAGTCGCACCCAAGTTTGAAGAGGCCGACGGTATCGTGGTGGGATCCCCCGTTTACTATGCCTCCCCCAACGGTACGATCCTGTCCCTGATGGACAGGCTTTTCTACAGCACCGGGTTCGATAAGACCATGAAGGTGGGTGCCGCCGTTGTGAACTGCAGACGCGGAGGCAATACGGCAACCTTCGACGTTTTAAATAAATACTTCAGCATCAACAATATGCCCATAGCATCCTCCACCTACTGGAACATGATCCACGGCTTCACCAAGGAGGATGTGGAGAAGGATGCGGAGGGCCTTCAGACCATGAGGAACCTTGCCTCCAACATGAGCTTCCTCATAAAGGCGATAAAGGACAGGAAGGAAAAGGAAGGACTTCCAGTAATAGAGCGGCAGGAGTTCACCAATTTCCACGACGGAAAGTAATCAAATGAGCAGGCACAGGATCTTAACCGATATCAGCGATTCCGAGGGAAACAAGTATACGTAACGCACGTCCGGGAAGCCGGAGTTATCCTGAGAAAATATATCAGGTGATCACTCCCCGATCATTATAGTCCCCTGACCGGAAAACAGATCATCAAAAACTGCACAAAAATGAAAGTCAAAGCTAGTCAAAAATGATTAGCACTCACCTCTTGCGAGTGCTA
>DNAE01000170.1:0-1213 GCA_003543635.1 Clostridiales bacterium
CGTAGCAATCCGACGTTTTACGAAGCGCTTCGCTGTTCATTATATTGGCCGAGAAGCCTGCGAATCTCTTAACCCCCAGATCCGCTGACGTACTGTCGGATGAGTTTACGTCACTATCCATTACAGCCTCGAAAAGATCCCCGATCTCATCTTTGAAACTCTGTAAAACATTGTTTGCGTGTTTTGAGATCTTGTCGTGACAGGCGTCGGGCAACACTACAACTGCCCTGCATCCCGTATCCTTTACGAAATCCGTTATCCTGTTAAAACTCTTCTTATCCAAAAGATCGTAGAGGCTGAAGGCGTATATGTCGGCATCCCTTCTGAGGTCGCCCTTGATACCTCTGACATAGGGAAAATAATACATGGTGGTGATGTTTCCCGTTTCTTTACGGAGATCGTTAATATCCTCGGGCAGGTCTGAAGATATGGAGGCCATATGGGAGTTATCGTAGTCGATCTCCCCCATGAGACCTTCGGTCAAGGACCTTCTGATATCGTTGATGAAGCTTACGGGACACTTGACGTTCTTATCGCCTATAAGATATACATCATTTACAAGGAAAGGCGTTTCTCCCGTCTTTTTCATCTGGGATATGATCCTGTCTTCTTCCAGGGCCCTTCCCTCAAAGGAAGTATCCAAGTCGAATTCCTCTTCATAGAAAGAACCGCTGTTCATTCCTGAAACAACCTTGATATCAGCCTTGATAAGATCATCCTTGATATCCAGGGATATGTTTACGGGAGTCTTCCTCTTATCCGGGGCGATATCCTTGAACTCATGGTTCATAAGATATACGGATGCCTTCATGGGAAGCTTCGTTATCATATCGGGATGAAGTCCCTTAAGGGTCACGGAACCGGGAGCCTCGTGTATCTTGCCCACGGGAAAGGAACATATCTCCTCGTTCTTTTGTCTTATGGATATGAAATCGCCCTTGGAAGGCACGGGAACGGCTTCCGGGGTCTTGACGGTGATGTTTCCCTTTTTGGCGTCGGTGGAGGATATAAAGCCTATCCTGAGGCCGAATTTGCCCACATATTCTCCCGTGAATGCATTCTCGTTCTTTTTACCGGACAGATATTGATCCGTGAAACCGCCGCCGCGGTTGAAGTTTACTGTCAGTGCATCGTTTACTTTCTTGATGGTATCCTTGTTATAAGTACCGTTATAGTAGGCATCGATCAAGGTCCTGTATGCGGAAACCGAGGC
>DNAE01000170.1:1307-3604 GCA_003543635.1 Clostridiales bacterium
TCGGGGATAAACTCCGTAACGGATCTGTCCTTGGGAGACAGTACATGACCCTTTCTTATGTCGTTTCCTTCGTTTCTCAAGATATATTCCTGTCTGCAGGGCTGGGCACAAAGTCCCCTGTTGCCGCTTCTGGTACCGCTCTTGTTCATGGCAGAGAACAGGCAGAGCCCCGAATAACAGAAACAAACGGCTCCGTGGGCGAAGACTTCCGTACCTATTCCCTCTCTGGAGGCCAATCTGACACGGGTCCTTATCTCCTCCAAGGAAAGCTCCCTGGGAAGTACAACTCTCTTAACGCCGCAGGAGGCGAGCTTCTTATAGTCGGAACAGGAGATGACATTCATCTGCGTGCTGGCATGCAGGGGTATCTCGGGATGCTTGCGGCAAAGCAGGCTCATGAGACCGATATCCTGGATAAGTATGGCATCGATCCCCGCATTATATGCATCAACGGCCAGTTCTACTGCTGCATCAAGCTCATTCTCCTTGATCAGGGTGTTCAGGGTAAGATATACTCTGGAACTTCTCCTGTGGGCATATCGGCATCCCTCTTCTATCTGGTCCATGGTGAAGTTATCTGCATTTATCCTGGCATTAAAAAGATCGGCGCCGAGATAAACGGCGTCCGCACCATGGTCTATTGCCGATTTAAGGATTGGTAATGATCCCGCCGGGGCGAGAAGTTCGATCTTATCTCTTTTCATCTTCGGATTCGCGGGCCAAAAGCTCCATGGGCGTAGGCTCCAGGGGCACGCTCTTCTCCTCTTCCTTTACTTTCTGCGTATAGTACATGAGTTCCGTCTTGAGGTTGGAATTCTCGTCCATAAGGGAAATGAGTTCATCGCAGGCATCGATGAGAGCCAGAGTGGTTACCTTGGAATTGGTAAGTCCCGGATTATTATCCTTAGCGTTGGAGAGGATGGTATTTACCTTGGAGGCTATCCTCTTGATCCTCTGCTCGCTCATCTCTTCGTTACTCCCGAGAAGATATCTGCTTCCCGCGATCTCCACGGAAACCCTCTTGGGCTGAAGCTGGTTAACGGGTTCACTGAGCTTCTTTCTGGCTTCGATCTTATCGTTTAAGGTCTTGATCTTATCCTCCGTGACATCCTTCGTCATGGAGCCGCCCTTGAATCTCTGCTCATATGTGGTCATGGGGGGCAGATCCTCCTTGGAGGTTTTCCTTTTCCTTATTCCTTTGTTATCGGAATACATGCTCATGAGACTTCTTGAATTGCCGTTTTTCTTCATATCAATCACCCGAAAAATAGATCTTTCCCATTATATCATGTCTTTACGTATCGCGTCGTATAATTCAAGATACTGCATTGCCGTGAGATCCTCAGCCCTCAAGGTGTCGGGGGACAAGCCGAGGGAAGCTAATACCGGCTTAGCCTCAGGGCAATTGTTTACGAGTTTCTTTCTCCTTTGGGAGAAGCAGAGAGTGACAAGATCCATAAAACCCTTATCCGGAGATACAAGGGCTTTCTCATGCCTTTTTATCGTGATCACCGCCGATGTGGTATGGGGCATGGGATAAAAGCAGTTCTTGGGGACTGTAAATTCCCTTTTGACTGTACCGAAGGCACTGCAAAGGACGCTTAAGGGGCCGTACTGCTTTGTCTTTGGCTTTGCGGCAATCCTGTTTATCGCCTCATCCTCCACCATGAAGGTCATGGTCCTGATATTGCTCATCTCCGAGATGATACGCATCATTATGGGAGTCATGGCATAGTACGGGATGTTGCTTATGGCATGATCAAAACTTGAAAGATCGATGTCACTCACCTTCAGAAAATCGCAGTCTATGACCCGGAGATTGGGATCTCCTATGGTCTTCGGGAGAAGATCCGCCAGTTTGTGGTCTATCTCCACCGCGGTCACGGAACAACCCTTCTTGATCAGCTTCTCGGTGAGGGCCCCGAGTCCGGGTCCCACCTCCAGGACATTATCCCCGGGTTCTATCCCGGAGACCTCCACTATCCTTGAAGTGATCTCATCGTCGCATAGAAAATTCTGCCCGAACTTGTTGGCGGGCAGAATCTCGTTTTGTTCTAATAGTCTTATTACGGTTTCCCTGTTCATCAAAGGAAATAAGCGATACCGGATTCGAATATCTTCTGATCCTTGTTTCCGGGGATATTCTTAGTAAGATCGGGATCATATCTCTCAGAGTGACCCATCTTACCGAAGATCCTTCCGTCGGGAGAAAGGATACCCTCGATGGCGCAGGTGGAACCGTTGGGATTAAAGTCTGTGCCTGAGGCCAGCATACCCATATCATCCACATAGCAGGT
>DNAE01000192.1 GCA_003543635.1 Clostridiales bacterium
GCAAGCTGGAACTTCCTTCCCTCGGGAGTCATGATGGCGATGGTATCGATGCAGATCTCGTGATAGTCATTCGCCTTCTCATCGGCGATGGTCTTCATCTCGAAGATGTTCTTTCTGGAAGCCTTGTTCTCGAATACCTCACCGAGGAAAACTCCCTCGACGGAATCCACAAGAACAAAGTTGTTTATGGTATTGGGACGGAAAGACTTAGTGAACTTACTGCGGTCGGACATGATCGTCAGGTTCTCGACCTGGGCGATACAGTTACTCCTGTAGACCTGCGTAACTTTTCCGATGTAGTAGTCGTCGATGTTGTGCCCCTCATAGAGTTCTTCAAGTGTCATTTAGTGCCTCTCCTTATGATCTGAGTGTTCCTTTGTCCTTGGCGGACCGTTATTAATTATAGAGTATCATCTTGTAAAAGTGGTGACTTTTATGTAAAAAAAGATAAAATCATGTTAACACCATGGGCAGCGAGATAACCGACAACATGAAAGGTCTCTTCCCGGAACCCCCTGTTCTACAAGGGGAACGGCTCGTTTTGCGTCCTTTGGGGCCGGGAGATGCAAAGGCTCTTTCCCGCTTCACTTCCCAAACGGAAGTATACACCTACCTCCCCACTTTTCTCTACGAGAAGCGTTACGGCGCACAAAAAGTCATCGAGAACCTCTACGACGAGGGTCTCGATGAATCACTGATACTCGGTATCTTCGAGAAGGAACGTTTCCTGGGCTTAGGGGAGATCTACGGCTTCAGGTGTCCCATCCACAAGGCCAGCGTCGGCTACCGGCTCCTCCGGGAGGAATGGGGCAAGGGATATGCCACGGAGACCTTACGCCTTCTGACAAAGGAGCTCTCCTCCCGCGGCATCGAGATAATAACCGCCAGCACCATGGTGGAGAACCGCGCCTCGGCCCGTGTCCTTCAAAAGGCCGGCTTTGTACTGGTCAACTCAGGCGTAGACGAGGACTGGGGCTTCCCTGCTCCCACATCTGCGGACAAGTGGATCCTCTGAATCTCAGAAGAAGCTCAGGACCGTTGCAAACAGAGCGCTTACCAGAACAAGTCCTAAGGCCAGCATAAACATACCGGAAAGTGCAAGTCCCACGATCATGAGGGGAAGCAGCACCACGAAAGCCACGATCTTGGCAAAACCCCAAGCAAGCTTAAAGGTGCAGATCAGCATCCTGATAAACGTATAGATTAGTGCAACTACAAATATAGCGGTCAAACATAAAAGTCACCTCCTGAAAAAATATCTACCCTTATCGGTCAAAGACCATTCCTACTGATATTTAATCACGTAAGATTTCCTCTTTCAATAGAAATCGTATCTACCATGTGTATCTACATTTTGAGTTTCAGAGGCAAAATGAGATACATCCTAAGTATACCCACAAAAAAGTGGGTAATTCTAATACTTCGGAAGCTGTGTTAAGTTTGGCTTGGAGGTGATCTTATGAAGGAAGCACTTATTCTTATCGATATACAGAACGTTTACTTTACGCCGGGGCCTCTCCTGCTTTATAAGCCCGCCGAGGCTGCGAGAAATGCCGCGAAGATCCTTCGGAAGTTCAGGGATGAGGGAAAACCCGTTATACATATAAGGCACAACTTCAAGATGCTTTCCGGGATCCATAATATCGTTAAGCCCCTGGAGGGCGAGAAGGTCATCTTGAAGGAACAGCCCAGCTCCTTCCTCGGAACTGACCTCCGGGAGTATCTCGAGGAACTGGGAGTCACTTCCCTGGTGGTATGCGGGATGATGTCCCACATGTGCGTCGATACGACGGTCAGGGCATGCCAGGACTTCGGGTACGAAGTCACGTTGATAGATGATGCTTGCACAACCATGCCGTTAAAATATAATGGAAGAAAGATCGATGCGAAGACTGTGCATGAGGTCTTCATGGCATCGCTTGACGGTATGTTTGCTAAAGTCTTAAAGACGGGGGATTATCTATGAAGATAAGGGACGACTACACGTGTCCGCTGGAGATCGTTCACGACATTATCAAGGGGAAGTGGAAGACCATCATCCTCTATCAGATGAAGGCCGGTCCCATGGGTCTTGCGGAACTGGAGCGTTCCATCGAAGGCATTACCCAGAAGATGCTCCTGGAGCAGCTTAAGGAGCTCATGGAATTCGGTCTTGTGGAGAAGAAGTCCTACGACGGTTATCCCCTTAAAGTCGAGTATTCCATAACAGAGAGGCGCGGCAGAAAGATGATCGAAGCCGTGGATATAATGCAGATGGTGGGCGTCGACTACATGCTGGAAAACGGCATGGAAGATGTATTGATCGATAAAAACGTCATCACAAAGGAACAGGCGGATGAGATCAATCTTCTCCGGAAAGGCGGACAAGCGTAAAGTCGTGTCTGACGGCAGGTAAGAATCTCTCCGTTATGTCGGACGTTCTTATCTTGAGGCTTGAAGTACATACGCAGGGATGACATCCGATATATTCACCGGAGAGTACGTCCTCATCTATAAGCAACCTAACTCTGTTTTCGCGATCGTTCATGAGTCCCATTATACTTACGGCTCCGGGCTCGATATCCAGGTACTTGAGCATATCCGAAGGATCTGCAAAGGATAAGCGTGACGATCCGATCTGGGAGGAAAGCTCCCTCGTCCTGAACCTCTTATCCCCCGGCATCAT
>DNAE01000105.1:0-4436 GCA_003543635.1 Clostridiales bacterium
CCGAGGAACTGGAGAAGAACGATATAGTAAAGAGCCTCATCGAAGGTAAGCTCACCTGGGATGCGGAACCCATGGAGATCGGAAGCACCGTCTCCGAGGACGATGTCCTCCTTCCCCTTTCCGCCGATGCCTCCCAGCTCTTCGCCATCAAGGAAGCGGCTGCGGGCAAGAGCTTCGTGCTCCACGGTCCCCCGGGAACCGGTAAGTCCCAGACCATCACCAGCATGATCGCCAACGGTCTTGCGAAGGGACAGAGGATCCTTTTCGTTGCGGAGAAGATGGCGGCTCTGGAGGTCGTTTATAACAGACTCTCGGGCATCGGTCTTCAGCCCTTCTGTCTGGAACTCCACTCCAACAAGGCCAAGAAGAAGGCCGTTCTGGACCAGCTCCAGAGGACGACGGAGATAACGGCCGCCGTTCCCCCGGAGGAATTCGAGAGCAGGGCCAATGAGATCAAGGCCCTCAGGGCGGAACTCAACGCCTATGCTACCGCACTCCATAAGAAGCAGGACTGCGGTCTGTCCCTTTACGAGATGGTGAATATGTATGAGGAGAACAAGGGGGCCGACGATCTGGGCCTTGCCCCGGACGAACTCCTGGACTCCCTGGATAAGGCTAAGATCTCCAATGCCACCTTGCTGGCGGAGAAGCTCTCCTCTTCCATGAGGATCGTGGGAGATATTGCGGGATCACCCCTTAAGGATGTCACCGACATCACCTATTCACAGAAGATAAGAAGCCTCCTGGAGGAGAATACCTTGAAGGTAAAGGAAGCATTGACGGGACTTGATTCCGCGGCGCGCCCCTTATGCGGCGGCGATCCCACCTTCGCAGACGTATCTGCTATCCTGGGAGACATCGATACAAAGAAGACCCACAGGGCCAATGCCGACAGGATAAGATCGGATCTTTCCGTCAGGTGGAAGGACTCCTTCTTCGAAGTGGATCCCAAGCCCGTATCCGAGGAACTTGCCAAGGTCAGGCTCAAGTGGGCGATCCCCAGGATGCTGGGAGAGAATGCCATCGCCAAGGCGCTGAAGGAACACTCCAAAGCAGGGGTTAAGAAGGACGCCCTGGAACAGGACCTCAAGAACCTGGCCTCTTTCCGGGAGGAGCTTTCTCTTTCCGCGGATGACGATAAGAAGGAGCTTTACGATGCCTTCGAAAGGGCATATTCCGAATATAAGACCTCGTCGGATTCCTACGCGGAGCTTCTTAAGACCAGGGAGCCGGAGCCTTCCGAGACGGTGGTCTCCCGCTCGTTAATGTACGACAAAATCTCAGGTGCCAAGGACGGCCTCAAGGAGTGGATCGGATTCAATTCCGCCGCTAAGGAGCTGGATGATCTTGGCTTTAACAGTGTTACAAATGCCGCAAGATCGGGACTTTCCCCCGATATGGTGAGATCTTCCTTAAGAAGGCAGATCGCCTACTCCCTTGCGGTCAGGACCATCGACAGCGAGCCTGCTCTCTCCTCCTTCTCAGGGGTAATGTTCGACGATAAGGTGGCTCAGTTCACCAGGATAGACAAGGAATTGATGGAACTCACCAGAAAGGAGATCTACTGCAGGCTTTCCGCGAAGGTTCCCAACTTCACCATAGAGTCGGCTCAGAATTCCGAGCTCGGTATCCTTCAGAGGGCCATCAGGAGCGGCGGAAGAGGTGTCAGCATAAGGAAGCTGATCTCAGATCTTCCCACTCTCCTGCCCAGGCTCTGTCCCTGTATGCTCATGAGCCCCCTGTCCGCAGCCCAGTATCTTGATCCTTCCCTGGAACTGTTCGACATGGTCGTATTCGACGAGGCCTCCCAGATCCCCACATGTAAGGCCGTGGGTGCACTGGCAAGGGGTAAGAGCGCCGTTATCGTGGGCGACCCCAAGCAGATGCCTCCCACATCCTTCTTCATGGCGGAGCAGACGGATGAGGAACATCTGGACGAGGAGGACCTGGAGAGCATCCTGGACGACTGCCTTGCCCTCTCCATGCCCCAGACACATCTGCTCTGGCACTACAGAAGCCGCCATGAGAGCCTCATAACATTCAGCAACAGGAAATTCTACGATAACCGTCTCTATACCTTCCCCTCCGTTAACGACAGGGAATCCAAGGTCACCATGGTACAGGTGGACGGAATCTTCGACAGGGGCAAGGGCCGTACCAATAAGGCGGAGGCGGAAGCAGTCATCAACGAGGTCTCCCGCATCTGTCACGATCCCGAGCTCTGCAAGAGGAGCGTGGGTGTCGTTACCTTCAATATCAATCAGCAGAACCTCATCGACGACCTGCTGCAGGAAGCTTGTAAGAACGATCCCGAACTCGAGAAGTGGGCATACGATTCCGAGGAGCCCATGTTCATCAAGAACCTGGAGAATGTCCAGGGCGATGAGCGCGACATAATACTCTTCTCCGTGGGATACGGTCCCGACGAGGACGGTAACGTCTACATGAACTTCGGTCCCCTCAACCGTGACGGCGGCTGGAGAAGACTTAACGTTGCCGTTTCCCGCGCAAGGTACGAGATGAAGGTCTTCTCCACCCTGACCCCCGAGATGATCGATCCCGGCAGATCCAGCGCCGCAGGCGTCACGGCTCTCCGCTCTTTCCTGGAGTTCGCCCGGGGCAGGGAGCTTCCCGTCAACGAGAATATCCTCTTCAGGTCAAACGACGATCTTACGGCCGTGGGAGATGCCATTGCCGGGATGCTCAACGATGCCGGTTACGAGACCGTCAGGAATGTCGGAAGATCCGAATACAAGATCGATATCGGCGTTGTGGATAAGGAAAACCCGGACAAGTATATGCTGGGTATCCTTCTGGACGGAATCCCATATGGAAATTCTAAGACGGCAAGGGACAGGGATATTTCCCAGATCAGCGTCCTTCAGGGCTTGGGTTGGAAGCTCCACAGAGTCTGGACAATGGACTGGTGGGATAATCCGGATATGGAGATCAAGAAGATCCTTGATATCCTGGCTGCTCCCCCGGAGCCCGATCCCGACCCTAAACCTCCGAAGATCGGGGAATCCGAACAAGAAACATCCGAGAAGACAGATAAGATCGAAGAATCAACGGAAGGTGCCTCCCCGGCATCTTCCGTTTCAGAGTATAAAGAATATAAGAAAGCTGATCTTCCCATATACCAAAGTGCTCCAACTGACCTTAACAGCAGTCGAGCCACTATAAAAGAACTGATGTCAAAAGTCATCAGCGAAGAGGCTCCTGTGAGTAGAAGAATAATGATCAGAAGAGTTTCCGAAGCATTAAACATCCCAAGCAATTCAAAACAACTGAACGAAATAATCGGAATCTGTAAAAGCCAATTAGAAATAAAAACAACAACAGAAGACGAAATGGAGTTCTTATGGCCCAAAGATATCTCCCCTGATAAATATAGCGATTTCCGTATAACACTAAACAAAGAACGGGAGATAACTGACATTCCACGAGAAGAAGTCGCAAATGCAGTGGTGCAAGTCATAGGTGATCAGGTAAGTCTTTCTCAACAGGATCTTATAAAAGAAGGCGCTAAGGCGCTTGGCTTTATGCGACTCGGATCCATAATAACATCTGTATTGGAAAAAGGAATATCGTATGCTTCATCCAACAACCTGATCCATAGGAACGCCAAAGGGAACTGGATACTATAGATTATCCAAGAATTCCATACCCCATGACCACATTTTTTCAGTTCAGACGCAAAAATAGGGAATTATTCTCCTTTTCGAGGAATAGATTCCCTATTATTTGATGGTTTTGAAAAAAACGTGGAATTTACTTGATGATACCCAGGGACATCAGGAGGAGGAAGAGAAGGCAGACGGGGGCGACGACCTTTACCATTGCAATGAAAAGGTACTTCCTGCCGAACTTTTCGCCGTTCTTGGTGATCTCGTTGATGACCGTATCGGGCTTGACCACCCAGCCGATCAGGATACAGGTGGCGATGGCGAGGATAGGCATCAGGATGTTGTTGCTGACGTAGTCGAAGATGTCCAGGATCTGCGCCGTTGATCCGTTGGGGAGCTGATACTCGAAGTAGAAGATGTTATAGCCGAAGCAGACGATGAGTCCCACCACAAGGGCCAGTACGGATTCGATGACCGTGGCCTTTGTCCTGGAGAGACCGAAGCCGTCCACCAGGCTGGAGACGACAGCCTCCATGAGGGACATTCCGCTCGTTACGGCGGCGAAGAGCACCATGGCAAAGAAGACCGTACCCACCACGTTGCCCACGGGGCCCATGGCCAGGAAGACCTTGGGGAGGGAGACGAACATGAGGGACGGACCGGTGGACATGCCCTCGGGTCCCATGAAGACGTAGACCGCGGGGATTATCATGACGCCGGCGAGGAATGCCACTGCCGTATCGAAGAACTCGATCTGATTTATGGACTTAACAAGGTTGGACTTGTCGGGTACGTAAGAGCCGTAGGCGA
>DNAE01000105.1:4559-9070 GCA_003543635.1 Clostridiales bacterium
TCCTTGATCCCCACTCCCTTAAGGCTGGGTATGAGGTAGACCTTCAATCCGGAAAGGCCCGTTACCACTTTGCCTTGATCATCGGTGCTCTTGACCGTTACGGAAAAGACGGCAATACCCACCACAAGGAGGAACAATATGGGCATGAGGATCTTGGAGCTCTTCTCGATGCCTCCGCTGACGCCCTTGAAGATGATGACGGCGCAAAGAACAAGAAATACCAACATGTAGATCCCGGGCTGGACCTGACTCGTTATGAAATCTCCGAAGTAACCGTCCTCGGCAGCCTCCGCGCCGTGACCCGTCAGGAAGGCGACGAAGTACTTGGTTACCCATCCGCCGATGGCACAGTAGTAGGGGACGATGATGAAGGGGATGATGCAGGAGATGACTCCCAGGATCTTCCACTTCTCGGATATATTCTTATATGCGGTGAGGGGACTCTGCTTCGTCTTCCTTCCGATGGCGACCTCAGTCGTCAGGAGGGTAAATCCGAAGGTCAGGGCAAGGACGATATAGATGACAAGGAAAAGTCCGCCTCCGTCCCTGGCCGCAAGATAGGGAAATCTCCAGATGTTTCCGAGACCTACGGCACTTCCCGCCGCTGCAAGTACAAAACCTATGGACCCGGCAAACGAGCCCCTTTCTTTCTTCTCCATAAACAAACCCCCGTTAATAGATACACGCAGAAGGTTATTGTACCACTACAGGACGTATTTTTTAAGGGGTTTGATGAGCATCAGCAGGGCCGTGGCCGCGAAGGAGAGGAATGCCACCGCCAGGAAGGTCAGGATCATGGCCAGGGGCCAGGCGGTCTTTGAGGTGGGGACAAGGCCCATTCCCCTGTATGCGATATGGATGAACAGGGGGTGGATTATATATACGCCGAAGCAGAGGCGGTCAGCCGCCCACAGGGCATTTCCGCCCTTGACGTCGAAGGACATTATGAAGAGGAATACCGACACCGCCATGAGGACGACGATGGGGCTTCCGTAGACGGCGTAGATGCCGTTCCAGAAGGGTGACTTATATAAGACGATGAGAAGGACTGCCATGAAGGCGAAAAGGGATACCGGGAAGATCCGGACTACCTTTCCGATGTTCCTCATCCTGTAGCCCAGGAGAAGATACATGACGCCGTAGGAGAAGGGTACCGTGAAGGCGATGCCGATCTTTAAGACCGAGCTTAAGAGGGGCGCCAGGGATGTGAAGATAAAGAGGATCAGGATAAGGATGTCCAAATCCTTCCTGCTCGCCCTGGCGGTGAATGCCTTGATCACGGGAAGCACGAGATAAAGACCGATGAGGACGTAAAGATACCAGAAGTGGGCGAAGCCCTGATTGGACAAGACCGCAAGGAGTGCCTTGCCGAAGGAGCCCATGGCGGAGATCTCCCCCTGCCCCTCCGAATATATCTTGATGAATGCCATGGGGATACCGAATATCACCAGGACCCCCACGATCCTGGAACAGTATTTCCTGAAGACCTTATCGTATCCGATGCTCTTCTCGGGTCCCAGAAGAAGGAAACCGGTGATCATGAGGAAGACCGGGATCGTCCAGTGAAGAAGGATCTGGGTCAGGGCGAAGACATCGAACTGAAAGGTGGAGCTCCAGGACACGGCCACGCCGTCCGTCAGGGTACTGCAGACGTGAAGCATCACCACCGACAAGGTGGCAATGATCCTAAGCAGACTTATCTTGTAGTCGATACCGTTTCTCATCCTGTCCATGATATCATTCTTTTATTCTATGGTCACTTCCGCAATGTTACTGCATCTGACATACGTGTAATCGTTAAAATACGTCAGATAGACAGTGTAGGTATCGCCGGATTCCGGGATGAATATAGTAAACAAGTTGAAGCTCATCTCGTCATAGGCAAGCCTGTCCAATATGACGCTGCCGTTCCTCTCGATATGCCACGTGAGATTATCGTAACCGGACTCATCGTCAAGAGATGTCCTGGAGATAAGCCCCGTATCATCCATGGTGACTTCGAAGACCTCTTCGAGGTCGGCTTCGTCCAGGTACTGAAGTCTTGCGGATAAGTAGTTGCAAGGCTCGCCGTCTATGGTGACTCTGGCGGTGCAATTCTCAAACACCGCATAAACTTCGTGTCCGAGGATCCCTCCCGCATCGTTATAATAATCATTTATCTCTCCGCTGACATTCACATTGCTGATATAAGGACCTCCGATCACCTCTCCGCCCAGGATGCCCACGGATCCGCCGCCCGTTATGGACGCATCAACGATATTGAGATCGTATACCTCCAGATCCTTGCTGTAACCGATGAATCCCACACCGCCTCCCCGGGAGCTGGTGATGCTCATGTTGGATATGGTATGGCCGTTTCCGTAGAAGCACCCGCTGAATCCGTAGCAGTCCACCTGAGATGTGCCCATGGGGACCCAATCGTATCCTTCAAGATCGATGTCGCTTTGAAGATCGACGGTGACATAATCGTCGAAGGAATTGACATACCAGACCACGGAAGCCAGCTGCTCCACATTCTCCACAGTGAAGACAGGTGCATTCATCAGAGCCCATTCGGTATCAGCCAGTTCCATTATGCTGCCTGTATCGGCACTCCTCTCCCAATCGGTGATATATCCGCTCTGGTCAGGTTCCTGGAAATCCCCGTTAAAGATCTCATCCCAGCTGTCCGCTCCTATAATCATATAGACGCCGGGACCCTCCGGAGTAAATGTCAGTGTATTCGCCTCCGTATCAAGCTCATTATCCACGTCAACGTAGAAGTAATTGTCCTCATCGTAGCGGATTATGGACATGTGGTTCTCATCGTAACCCCGGAGGGAATCCTCATCGTAGAAGAATTCCACCTCCATGGCGTACACATGATCGGCGGGATAGTCGATCTCCAGGGGGATGCCGACAAGGCCCAGGACCTCCGAGTGCAAAACATTGACGCCGTAAAGATCCGTTACGCTTATCTGACTCATGAGAGCATCACTGCAGCAAACGGATAAACGGACCCCGGTAAGTTCCGGTCCGCCCGGATCATCGAAGGACAAGTACATGGTATTCGTCTTGCCTTCCACAAGCCCCGTGGCTTCCGAAGCCTCCGAAGCCTCAGAAGTTTCAGAAGTGGTGGCAGCCGTGGTCTCCTTTGTGGTCTCTTCAGGTACGTCCTCCGTACAGGAGGCAAATACCGTCGCGGATAATACGAGTGTCAGAATGGATAGAGCTTTTCTTCTCATCTTATTTCCTCTTTTGTCTCAGAGCATTTCTCAACTTATCGTTAAAGCTGCCGCAAAAGGTCTTCGTATAGACCTTAATGCCGTCATCATCCCTCATATTCTCCTTCACCTTCTCCGTATAAAGGACACCTTCGTAGTAGATCTGATTATGCAGATATACGAATCCCTTTACTTCCGCCTTGTTCTTCTCTTCTTTAAAGAGTCTGACATATTCCTTTGTCTGCTCGGCGGGGTCTCTTACCGTGTCGGTGTTGCGGCTCTTGAGCCAATCCTCCGTATACTGCTTAAGTTCGATCACCGCATAGCTGTTTCCCCTGCAAAGGAGGACATCGATCCTCTTTTTGCCCAGGGGGTATTCCAGGATGACCTCCGTGTTGTCGGGGATCTTTACCAGGTCTTTGATCCTGTTGTCGGTCTTGAGCCTTCCCGAGATCTCATCACCTTCTATGCAGGCGGTCCTTTTCTTGAGATATCCGATCTCTTCGATCATGGCCTTATGGTATGCATCGGGATCGTATAGAAGGCTTGCCAGATCGCAAAGAGAATTTCTCCAGGCATCGTCCTGGCCTTTGCCCGTTCCCGCGATACCGTGAAGGTCGCTGACCAGTCCCTCGTTATCCTCGGGGATATTCGTTTGGAAGAAGAAGTCAGTTATGGTCTTGAATCTGATATAATTTTTTGATCTCTGCTCTACGATCTCATATCTTTTCTCAGGGACCAACTTATCTCCGTTTTTGATGATCTCCCCGGCGGTGGCGGGGGCCCATTCGTAGAGGCCGCACCAGCAGTTGCGCAGGTTGCCCCGGTAGTCGTAGCCCCGCCTTTTGCATTCGGCCTTCATGTGTTCCACGGAAGAGAGGACTGAGGCGTATTCCCTCGTTTTGTGTATATGGCCGTAGAACATGTAGGTGTTCTCGTCGTGATCTCCGTTATAGGCGATCATGGGGTAGTGGGATAAGATCAGGTGTTTGTCCCCGTCGTCGATCTCCATATGATCCGCCACGGTGATGCCCGTAAGCTTAGCGGGCTTATCGTGGTTTCCCGTTATGAGGAATTTCTTTCCGTTCAATCTGTCTATTATCTCTTGGGTCTTCTTTGTGTTCCTGAAGGAGAGGTCCCCCAGGATATAGACCTCGTCGTTCTTTTTTACCCGACGGTTCCAAAGGGCGATCATATCCTCTTCCATCTTATCTATATCAGTCCAGGGGCGGTCATCGTAGTCGAGTATATTCTTATGCCCGAAGTGCATATCAGCTATGTAGTATCGCATCGTGACGGTCCCCCTTT
>DNAE01000131.1 GCA_003543635.1 Clostridiales bacterium
GCCATGTTGACCTGGTATGTCATGTACTCGTTGTTGCCGGCCATGTTGAGTTCCCTGCCGTCAACGGTATATCTGCCCTGGTTCATGATCTCGTAAGCCTCGTTATCCACATCCTCCTGGGGAATGTACTCGGGCTCCTGAAGGAACTGGGGAGCATGGGGGGTGGAGTTCTCCAGGAAAAGGAACGTATCCTGAGAGGACTCGTTGATCTCCGTGATGTAGTTAAGATGCGTGAGCACCGTATAGGAATTCAGGAAAGCACTGTCCACACCAACGGAGGTGTAGATATCGTACCTGGTCTGGCCGAGGGTAACATCCTCTTCACTCTTCTGGTCCGTGCTCCTCTCCATTCTGTTGTAAAGGCCCTTGTTGTAAAGAGTCTCCTGGGCCATGACGGGAGCTACCTTGAAGATGGAGTAGCAGAAGAAGTTCCTCTGTCTGTTGACCTCGGTCTGCTCGACGAAGGAGATGTCCAGATCATTGAACTTACCTGCGGTATTGAAGGTCCTTATCTCGGGATAATCATCGTAGATGGAAAGGTCGGGAGTCCACCTGTAGTTAGCCATGGGGGGATCGCAGACCGTAACGTCGTAACCGTTGTTGAGGAACAGGACGGGCATCACCTTCAACGCCTCATTCGTCTTGTCCACAAGGGTCTCGGTATCCCTCTGATTGAGGGCATAGGGAGTGTACTCGTAACCGCCCTCCAGGGATGTGGCACCGAACTTGGTGTGGCATCCGAAGGAGATGGTGTTGGGATAATATGTGAAGCCGTCGAACTGTCTTGCCAGATCGGGATCCTCGTAAAAACAACTGGGCTCGAGGAAGCCCGCCGCACGGTCCAGCATGATGACGATAACGTTCTTTCCCTCGGTGCTGAGACGCAAGGAGGCAATGTCGGAGGACTCACGGAGGTATGTGAGACCGTTATACTTTTCGGTGACATATCTCATGTTGGATACGGACATTCCCGCGAGAGCGATGATACCCGCAAGGAGCACCACGCCGGGGATCTTCTTGAGCTTAACGAAAACGAAGACCATCACGGCGGCGAGCACTGCGATGCAAAGAAGATTGATGAGCTTTATCTTGGCATCGTAGGAGACCTCGTCGTCGAAGACCAGAAGATTGTTGATCTGGCCCAGGCCCTTTCCGAAGACCATGTAGTCCATGATGAAGACGCCGTCCACCACCCAGATAAGGAGGCTCATGATCCTCTTGGCGGGGGAACTGGCAAGGATATAGAAGAAGCCGAACCAGACGACGAAGGCGCCGGCGGCGATGAATGCGGAATAGAAAAGGTAGGTGTTGGGGTTGTGGAAGAGAAGCTCGTCCACGAATTCCTCGGGGGAAGCCTTAAGTACCGATGAGGGGATCAGAAGACCCGTGAGGACTGTGGCGAAGATACCTCCGAGAACAAAGGAAGCTGTGTTGCCCTTCTCCTTCCCCTTAAGCTTGATCTCGGGGAGCTTATCCTTGAACTTATATACCACGAGGGGAAGGATGAGCGCAGTACCCAGGATGCAGAGATTGACTGTCCTGGACAGGTACTGGAACTTAAAGAGGGAAGAAAGGATGATAAGGATACCCGCAATGGCCGACATAACGGCAAGGGTATATCCGGGACGCTTGAGCTTATAGAAGATGTTCTTCACCATGGAGAACACGTTGTTCAAGAGCCAGTAGAAGGCAAGACCCGAGGGGGAATTATAAAGGAACACCAGGAAGAATGCTGCCATTACGAAGAGCTGTACCTTTGCCTTGGCGGGCATTCCCTTGGTGTAGATCACCGCGGAGATGATACTTATCATGGTCATGAGGATGGGAAGTACGTTGACTCCGAATCCGAAGACCGTGAACATGCAGTCCGGAGCGCCCAGATCCCTGATGGGTCCGAAGGATACTCCCTGAAGGACCTCGAGGCTGGAAAGGAGCCTGTAGGCCGCCATGAAGAAGGGGATCTGAAGGAAGAGGGATACGGAGCCCTTGAGCACGTGCGTGGGGCTGTAATCGTTCTGGCGGTAGTAGGTCTGGAGCATCATGAAACGCTCGTCGCCGGAGAATGTCTTCTTCAGGTGTTCGATACCTGCGGCAAGGGCATTCTCCTTGTCCCTCTCCTCCACCTGCATGGCATCCGCTCTCTTGTAGAGGGGAAGTACCAGGAAGTTAACGGACAAGCTCAATATGATGATGGCATATCCGGGGTGGGATACAAGTCTCTCGGATATGGAAAAGATAACCTCGAACATGAGTTCAAGGGGCTTTATGATCAAGAGATACAGTATCGTCAAAAAGCTCATATACTTATGTTACAGGACTATCGGATACTCCAAGATACGTCCAATTCTCCTCTTCAAAGATATTGCCTTGAATAGAATACCATTCATCAGGCAAAAATACATTACCGTTGTTCTCGTCAATTGACCACTTTTCAGATACCAAAATGTTGATATCTCCGTCATTTTTCGCATCCGAAGATATGATGTTTCCGGTGAAGGGATTTACGGGGTCTTCGACGATCCCGTCAAAGGCCAGAGTCGGCACGTCGCCGTTGGTCATGAAGGTATCATCCACGGTAAATCCCTCGGAATCGAAGTCCTTGACAAGAAGGACGGGGTTAAACATCTCCACGTCCAGTTCGCCGTCAAAGAACACCATGTCGTCGAACTGGGCGATGTCCCTTCCGTGGTCCGACACGATTATTATCCTGGTGTTGTCGTAGCAGCCGTTCTCCCTGAGGAAATCAAGCCACTCGCCTATCTGGATCAGGGACGCCATGTTGACGTCGTAGTGGGTGACCTGGAGGACACTGTCCATGTTCATCCTTCTTCCGTCGATGACATATCTGGAGTCGATATCACCGTCGTAGGGGGTGTTATCCACGTATGCAGCGGGAAGATATTCCGGCTCCTGGAGCAGTGCCGGCTCATGGGTGGTGTCGTTTGTCAGGATCAGGAAGTTATCTCCGCTTCCCTGCTCCACCGTTGTCATCTTAGGCAGGCAGTCGAGGACGGAGAATGCATTGACGAACAGGTAGTTATAACCCGACGCCTCCGACCTGTTCTCTATGGTCTGGGAGGATATCACGTGGCTTGAAAGATCCGCTCCGTTGTAGGCTCCCACGTTATAGATATTGCCCTGGAAAGCCAGGGGTGCCACCTTGAAGATGCCGTAGAGGAAGAGATTTCTCTCCAGGAGAGTTATCCTTCCCCCGGAAAGCACATCCGACAGGTCGTTGAACTTATCGTTCGTTATGTAGGTATGGATATCCGGGCGCTCGTCGTAGACGGACAGGTCCGGTGTCCACTTGTAGCCCGCGTAACTGGGGTCGCACACCGTGACGTCAAAGCCGTTATCGTCGAAGATATAGGGCATGACCTTGATGGCCTCGTCGTGCTTCACGGCCAGGGGCTCGGTATCCCTTGCGTTCATGTTCTCGGGGGTATACTCATACCCTCCGAAAAGAGCCGGGGTACCGAAGTTCGTATATCCGCCGAAGGAGACCGTGTTGGGATAGTAGGTGAATCCGTCGAAGGTCTCCATCAATTCGGGTTTCTCGTTCATAATATAGGGGATCTGGGCGCCCAGGGCCCTGTCGATCATCAGGACAACCACGTTCCTGCCCTCGGTGCTCACCGTGAAGTTCGGTATATCCGTCTGGGCATTGATATAGTCCAGGGACTTATATTCCCTGTTGATGGAGGCGATATTCTTGATCGCCATTCCGGAGACCGCAAGGCATCCGGCGAGGACCACCGTCCCGCAGATCCTGGGGAACTTCTCCCCAAGGAAGACGACCAGGGCGAATACCGCACCTATCGCCAGTAGATTGATAAGCTGCTCCGAGAAGGCGTATTCGGGCTTTACGTCGAACTTCAGGTCCGCGGAAAGCGTTCCCAGGTCCTTATCGAAGAGCATGTAGTTCACGATGAATGTCGCCACAAGGCCGGCACCCGCCAGGGCGAAGACAGCCTTTCCTTTTCGCGACATGAGATAGTACAGGATACCCGCCCAGACAAGGAAGAATCCCGCGGCGGTAAGACCGGAATACCAGAGGTAACGGACGGGATTAAACACGTCGGAGGAGATCACGAATTCGGGGACCGAAGAGGAGATCACCGAGGAGGGTATCAGGACTCCCGTCAGGACCGTTATGAAGATCATGGAGGTGACAAATAAGGATCCCTTCCCTTCCTTCACGGAAAACTTCCCCTTAAATCTGTTCCCTGCCCTCTTGACCAGGAGGACTATGAAGGGGATCAGGATAAGGGCCGTTCCGAAGAGAAAGAGCCTGACCAGACGCTGGGAATAGAAGTCGTGCCTTTTTACGAAGGTCATAACGTTTACGGCAACGCCGCTTAAGGCCACCAGGATACCCAGTACCTTGCCGGGCTGCTTTATCTTATAGAAGATGTTCTTCACCAGGGAGAACAGGTTGTTGAGTGTCCAGTAGAAAACGAGTCCCGCGGGGGAGTTATAGAGGAACACCAGGAATATCAGTGCCACACCGTAGAGCTGCACCTTTGATTTCATGGGAAGCCCCTTGGTGTAGATGGCAGAGGACACGATGTTGATGAGGGTCATGAGGATCGGGAGAAGGTTGATGGC
>DNAE01000065.1:0-469 GCA_003543635.1 Clostridiales bacterium
GATGGAAACAAACGTAGCCCGCAGCTTTGTCGTTGCGGCTTTCGATAACGGCCTTCGTATCCACGGGAACACCCGTGGCCTTATCCAGGAGCACCTCGTTGATGTCGATCCCCGTTGAAAGGGGTATCAGGTGTGAGGAGATATAGACTCCGCCTCCGCGAAGGGCACTTTCCACCACGCGGATCTCCCCCGTCTGCTCGTTTACGAGATACTCCGCATGAACGATACCGAAGGCGGGATGAACATATGCTGCCATCCTCTCCTCGCAGGCGATGACCTTATCCAGTATCTTCCTGTCCACCTTGGAGGGGAAAAGGGTCTGACAGGGAACGAACTCGTTCTTAAGGTCGAAGTACTTCCTGTCGGCAAAGGAGAGATTATAGTACTTACCGTCGTCGATAAATCCCTCGCAGACGATCTCGTGTCCCACGAAGAACTCCTCGATTATGGCGGCATCCTCCGTGGAATG
>DNAE01000065.1:526-5768 GCA_003543635.1 Clostridiales bacterium
CCCAGAGCCATCTCAAGAGCGGGCTTAACGGACTTCTCATCCGATACCTTGGTCACGCCGATGGAAGACTGTGAATCCGAGGGCTTGATGACCCAGGGAAGGGGGAAGGGGACATCGTCCGTGGTGATGTCGGCCGTCTTTACGGCAATGTGCTTGGGAACGGGATTTCCGATCTTATCGCAGTTATCGTGGTAGGTATTCTTATTGCAGTAGGACTGGGTGGCGGCAAAGGTGTTGCCGGGCAGGGAAAGCTTTTCCGCAACGTAGGAGACCGTGGGCATCATGAGATCGTTCTGATCGGATATAACGGCATCTATGCCCTTCTCCCTTGCCAGGGAAACGATCTTATCCCGATCGTATATGTCCACATACCAGACATCATCTGCCAAGGGAATACCGGGATAGTCACCCTCCACGGTCACGCATGTTACATGGATACCTTTTGCCTTGGCTCTTTCTATGAGCGGTATCTGACCGATACCGGCACCGATAACGAGAAGTTTCATTGAATATCACTTTCCTTGCCGTTTCTTATAAGGAAAGTATACAACAAAGTGGACGTTAAGACTACTTCTCGATATTGCAGGTCTTTCTTACCACGTACTGGTTTGCATTGTTCTGGGCTACGAAGATCCTGCCCACATATTCCCCGAGCAGACCCATGCACATGAGGATCACACCCGTAAGGAAGGTCATGAGGGCGGTTATGAACCAGAAGGAGAAATCAAAGGACGAGCCCGCGGCAAGCCTTATGAGGTCGATCACAGCGCCCAGGAATCCCGCGAGTGCCAATACCATACCTAAGTATCCGCCGATCCTTAAGGGCTTGGAAGAGAAAGCGGTATATCCGTTCAGCCAAAGCTTAAGGGACTTGGAGAAGGTGTAACCGGACTTACCTGCTGCCCTGTCACGCTCCTGCATCTCCACCATCTTGATCTTTCTCGTCGTGGTGAGGGAGATACCCTCGAGATAAGCGAAGGGCATGTTGTAGTTTGCCATGGCGTCCGTGACGAACCTCTTACGGGCGATGAAGTTGGAGAACTTAAGATCCGAGGGCTTGTCAAGGAGCCAGCGGGACATCATGTTATTGACGTTGGAGCCGAATCTCTTCATGCCGCTGACGGGTCTTCTGCCGTAGCTGGCCATGGCCTGATCGTACTCACCTTCAACGGGTGCGATAAGATCCCAGAGCCTGTCCAAGGGGCACTGACCGTCGTCGTCGACGGTGACGACTATATCTCCCGTGACATAGGAGAAACCGCAGAGCAGAGCAATATGCTTACCCCTGTTCATGGCCAGGTCCACGACCTTGACCTTGGGGTCTGCGGCGGCACAGTCTTCCAGGACTTCTATGACATTATCCGGGGAGCAATCGTTAACGGCCACGACCTCATAGTCGTATCCGACCTTGCCGAGGAAAATACTCTGTATCTCCCCGATAACGCCGCGTACCGTCTTCTCGCTTCCGTAACAGGGAATGACCAAACTAATCTTCTTAACACCGTCGCTCATTATTTATGCTCACTTCCGATAGAGAATTTAAATACACCCACATTACCGTCGTCCAGTTCTTCCACCAGCCGGCAGTCGATGTTTCCGTACCTGCTTTCCAGATAATTATATACCAACCACGGGTAGCTTCGCCTGTTAAGATCACATACGTAGTAGACATTATCGTGGAAGAGGGTCGTACCCCTTATCATGGTCAGATTGTTGACCTCAAGCTGCTTATAGTAGCAGGCGGAATATGTGTAGCTTCCTCCGGACATGATGACGTTGCTGGGAACGGGATCATCATATGTGTGGAATGCGGAGTAGGAATTATAGAAGTTGTTCATGGTGTAGTCATGGATATAGATATTATCCGGATGCTCCATGGCATACTCCTCGAAGGCGAACATGATCTCCTGGGAATACCTGTCCTTCTCCTTGAGCCTGATGTAGACATTGTCTGCGGCGGACAGGGAGAATACCAGCATCACCGGGATGACCGTAAGCTGCCAGAAATTGACCTTATTTCTAACGGAAGCCGCGTTGGAAAGGATTATCAGGAAGGAAAGGGTCAGGGACGGGATAAGCACCAGCAGCATGACGCGGAGCACCATCCTTCCCTGGAAAAGAAGATAACCCGTCAAGGCCGCCCAGGCGAGGAATGCGTAGATCGAAAGCAACAAGTTTTTTCTGCTGCCCGAGGAAAGTGACGTTGTAAAGGCAAGGATCGTCATGAAAAGGAAGACTCCCGTGGCGACCTTTCCCTCCGGCTCGTCGAAGAGGAAGTCACTGTAACTGTGCATCATCTCCTTGGGAGTCAGATGGGGATCGTAGGCATCGGATTCCACGATCGTCTTAAAGGCATGCTCGTTGATGGCAGGATCGATGTAGATAAGGTTAGCCGCGAGGTTATAGACGTTATCGTCCCATCCCACGCTGTTATAAAGCTCCTGGTTCTCATTGAAGTCGGGCTTCTTGTAATCCTGGTACATACCCCTGTAGTGGTCGTAGTCCATGTAGTTCTCGTTCAGCATATTGCGCTTCACGTAAAGGTCAGCGCCCCTGATGGCCACCACCGTAGCGGCAATAAGGAGGACTGATATCACGCTCCTTATCATCACCTTCCTGTCGATGTCGTTGCGCTCCAGGAAAGTATAGGCAATGAAAAGGCCGAAGAATATCATGAAGCACATGAGGCCCGCCTTGTATCTCATCAATACGGAACCGAAGATAAGGATCCCCGACAAGGTCAGATAGAGGGCCTTCTTCTCCCGGAGGTACATGTAGAGCATGCAGATGGCCGCCGCTCCCAGTACACCCGCCGTGGTGGTGAATTGAAGCCTCTGGAGGACGTACATATATACGGAGAAGTGAAGCAGCGAGAAAAGGCCTATGTAAAGGAAGAGCTGCTTTTTCGTGCTCTTGGAGATGCAAAGGATCGAATAGAGGATGAGGACTTCGCCCACGAAGACCGATCCGAACTGGATAACGGAATACCACTGGATGGCGCCCGTGATCCTGTAGAAGATGCTTATGAATCCCGCGAAGACGGAATTAAAAAACGTGAGCTGCCAGAAGGGCACCTCCGTCTTGTAGCCCGCGATGGAATACATAACGTTGAAATCGTCCACCGTTTCCAGGACGATACCGCGGGTAAATATCAAGATAAGGGACAATACGGTTACTGTCGCAGCCGATATCCAAAAGTAATGCTTCCTGCTCACGCTTCACCGGCCTTCCGGATCAAATGTCCAAAAGCGATATGAGGTTACGGAGCTGGATATTAAGGCAGTTGTTGAACTGGGTCATGTAGTTGAGGTCGGAGAACTTCGCCCAGTAGTAACCCTCGGGAAGCTTCGAGCACAGCTCGTCCTTGTCGATCTCGATGATGACGTTCCTGTTCTGCTCATGGTAGAACCTTCCTCCCTCCTCGGAGAGGATGACATCCTTTATGATACCCTCGTTCTCGTTCATCTTCTTAAGGAAGAGCTTCTCGATCTTATCCAGATGATTCCTGGGATTCGTGGGCTCCAGCTGAACGATGGGTCCGAGTTCCGCTCCGTCGAAGCAGCCGATCTCCGGCTTTACGCGAACGAGATAGTAGCGGCATCCGTCCTTGACGCAGGTAAAGATACCGAATACGGCCTGACCCATGGCTTCCACCAGGGGCTGCTCCCAGTAGTTGACTTCGCGTCCTTCGATCTCTATATAACAGTAAACGACCTTGAAGTCGTACTTCTTCTTACATACGATGCCTTCATCCGTCATATCCCAGTTCTTAAGGCTGGAAAGGGGAACGAGCCTGTAGCTGTTCTTGGAATACATCTTGTAGTTGTTGATGCTGGAGAAGATGTTGGCGATATTCTCGAATCCGTGGTCACAGAACATGGACTCGAAAAGGAACTTGTCGTCAAAGAGATCCCTGATCTTCTCAAGCTCTCCATCCTCCAGTTTGGAGCAGGAGAACGGAATACAGGAAAGGACCGTTCTGGTATCCATGTTGACCAGGTTATCGATCTTCATGCACTCCTTGATCTGTCCGAGGGTCATCCACATGTGGCTGTCGATGGTATTGATCTCGGTATCGCCGATATTGATGATGATATTCCTGTTCCTCTTCTTATAGAACCTGGAGGACTGCTCGGACTGTATCTGATCGACGATTATCTGGTAGTTTGAAGTATTGTTGAAGTAATCGAGATAGGAGGGCGCATTACCTCCGTGTCTCTTGGTGAAGTTACTCTTCGTGGCCTGGATGGTGGGGGACAACTGGATAACGTTGACGTTACCGGGCTCCACCTTCGCCTGCATAAGGAAGTTCAAAGTACCGTTGATCATCTTGCAGATGATACCCAGGTATCCGATCTCGTTCTGGATGATGATGGGCTGCTCATTGACGATATGGTCGTCGTTGATCTCCTGGAAACCCGCCAGCTGGAAGAAGGAATTATTCTTGTTCCTCACATATCCGTCGGTCTTGTCAAAGTACCAGAATCCGTCGTAGGAGAAGGACTCCTTCTTGATCTCGACCTTAAGAGTATTATTACGGCTGTCGATCCAATCCATGATCTGTTCCATGGTATTGACCGAACCTTCTTTATTCTTCCAAGATCTGATTATCTCGTAAATAATACTCATATATGTCTCCGTCAGGATTTTCTCAAAGCTTCCACAAGACCTGCCTGAAGCGTAATCTCATTATACATCTTATCGCGGGATGACGCATCCCCGATCTCGTTGAGGAACGCCTCTATGGAATGACTGAAGTGGGAATCCTTGGAAAGCTTGATCTCCTGACGTCCGTCATTATTCTCGATAAATACCACGGGCTCGTAGTTCTCGGGGGCCGTGAAGATCCTGTTGGTGGTGAGCCTTGCGGTGCTTCCCCAGA
The DNA here is from genome assembly GCA_003543635.1 of Clostridiales bacterium. Lineage (GTDB taxonomy): Bacteria > Bacillota > Clostridia > Saccharofermentanales > Saccharofermentanaceae > Saccharofermentans. The sequence goes on from DNAE01000065.1 coordinate 5,409, forward strand.
TCTCCAGGGAGCATCTGTAGGCATTATCCATACCGTAGCTTACCTGGCAGACGAGACCCGAATCGTTAACAAGGGAGGCCGAGCCGTACATATCCACCTCGAAGCCCTCCAGATAGTTCATCTGTGCCGTGGTAACACGCACCGTATCACCCAGGAATGAGGTGGCGAGCTTAAGGGTATAGCCGCCCGCATCAAGGAGCGCGCCGCCGCCCAGAGCCTTGTTATATCTGAAATCGTTTGCCGCCCTCATGGGGAATCCGAAGGAAGCCTTGATGAGCCTTACATCTCCGATCTTACCCCGGGCCACCAGATCCTTGATCTGTGCGATCTGGGAGTGATAGATGAACATGTAGTTCTCGT
>DNAE01000137.1 GCA_003543635.1 Clostridiales bacterium
CCCAGTACGGATCCGTTCTTCTTGCGCTGATCCTCATGTACTGCATCATCTTCAACGAGAAGAGCAAGGCCCTGGCGGCCACAAAGGTGGAGCTTAATACGGCCACCGCCATACAGACCGCCATGATGCCCCACATCTTCCCGGCATTCCCCGACAGGAGCGAGTTCGACCTTTACGCCACCATGGATCCTGCCAAGGAGGTGGGTGGTGACTTCTACGACTATTTCCTGATCGACGATGATCACCTCTGTATCGTCATGGCGGACGTTTCCGGAAAGGGTGTCCCCGCGGCCCTCTTCATGATGGCCAGCAAGATCATCATCCAGAGCTGTGCAATGCTGGGCGAGAGTGCGGGTAAGATCCTGACCAAGACAAACGAAGCCATCTGCTCCAATAACCCTGAGGAGATGTTCGTCACGGTGCTTCTGGGGATCCTGGAGATCTCCACCGGAAAACTCACCTACGCCAACGGCGGTCACGAATATCCCGCGTTCATGCATAGGGGCGGGGAGTGGACGATCTCCAAGGAGAAGAACGGTCTTGCAGTCGGTGCACTCGAGGGAGTCAGATATAAGGAGACCACGGTGGACCTCAAGCCCGGGGATAAGATCTTCCTTTATACCGACGGCGTTCCCGAGGCAACGGACAAGAACGAGAGCATGTTCGGCATGGAGAATATGCTCAAGACCTTGAATCGATCCCGGGAGGCGGATCCCAAGACTATACTCGGTGCCATGCGGGCAGCTGTTGACGAGTTTGTGGGATCGGCGGAGCAGTTTGACGACCTCACCATGCTCTGCTTCGAATATAAGGGAAACAACTGACTCTATTGACTTTATCCCGTTCCATGCGATAATGATGTTCTATTTCAGAAAGAAAAGAGGTCATTCAAATGAAAAAGTCTTTGATCGCCAGCTTTATCGCAGTGTCACTTCTCGTCGGATGTTCATCTGCACCTGCAGAAGACAAGAAGGACGACGGTGATACAACTGAAGTCTCCGAGACAAGTGAGGAGGAGGCAGCTTCGGAAGAAACGTCTGCTTCTTCCGAAGAATCCCTCATAGATGATGTAACTCCCGCAGGTGAAGTATCCATGGCATACGACGACCTTATCTCTGAGGTGGTCATGGCAAGAAACGGCGAACTCAACGATGATGAGCTGATGCAGCTCGGAGAGAAGGTATCCTATGATATCATCTATGCTCCCGCTGATCTTCCCGTTTATGTTGCTACGCTCGATATTGATGCCGACGGTGTTGACGAGCTCTTCTTCTACGTTCACCAGACAGCTGAGGATGGCAGTGAGATCCCCGTGATCTTTGACGGTTATACATACCGTGATGATGACTATGTCCATTTCCTGTCGGGCGGTTCCCGTGATTCCTATTACCTTGCCTCTGACGGCTCGATCTATAATATCGCTTCGTCCGGAGCCGCCTATACCGGATTTGCCCGCTTCAACTATTCCGACGGAGCGCTCACCCTCGACGAGTGCTACTACTCCGACGACATTTCCGGAGAAGTGCTCTGGTACCACAGCACCACAGCCCTCTGGGGCAATGATGGTGAGGTCTCCTCTGCGGAAGAAGCAAGTGCTTTTATGGGCTTCGATTATATGTTCATCGCCAACGAGATCGAGATCTGATCCTCGGGAAGATCTTATTGATAACAAAAGCAGGGGTTGTCCGCGACAACCCCTGCTTTTTGTTTTAACTACATCTCATGTATGTATTTATCTACCCGGTCGTTCAGGAACTCCACCACTTCCTCGGCCGTTACGTCGCCCGCGTAGTAGGCGGCGGTCTCCTCCGCAACGAAGGAGACTATCCGTGGATCTTCATAGTAGTAGGTGCTTATGGTGGCCAGGCAGTCCAGAAAACTCTGCTGCATGCTCTCCGTAGCGATCTTGTCGTGGTAGAAATCCGTCTCGACCATGGCATTATCGCTGTCGATCTTGCCCTGGAGCAGTTCGTTATGCGCCGCGGTGATGGAGGGAATGACGCTCTCCATTATCTCCCGGTTCGTTATGATGGAGGAAAGAAGGGGATCTTCCGTATCGTAACCTGCTCCGTCGAAGAGGAAGTTCAGGAACTTCCTGCAGCCCTCCTCCGTGTTGGTGGAAGAGGCGACGGAGATGGTCTCTAATGCTCTGAACCTGGGACCCCTTGCATCGACGGAAGGGGTGCCGATGAGGGAGTAGTCGTTATCGTTCGAATAACAGGCGCAGATGAAATCCAGGTAGCCGGAGCATCTGGCGTAGATGGATTCGCCTCTGAAGCGGCTGTTGAAGTCGCTTATGAAGTTCAAGGGAGTGGAATCCGGGTCGTCGTACTGGAAGTTATCCTTGGCATATTCGATGGCGGCATAGAATTGGTCGTCGCCGAAGTCCACGCTGTCGCCCTCGATGGCCGCCTTCGTATCGATGCAGGAAAGAACGAAGGAGCTCTTGTTGTAGTATTCGGAATCGGGGTAGTCGTAGGGGGAGAATCCGTCAAGGCCGTCCCTTACCATGGCGTCGTAGTCCTCGAAGGTTATTCCCACGGCACCGTCTTCCAGAAGATCCCTGTTTGTCACGAGGCCTTCGATCTCCAGCGTAACGGGGAGGAAGTAGAGCTTATCGCCGATGCGGGATGCGTCGATGATGTTGACGTACTGCTTATCCATGACGGAGTCGGAGAGGAAGCCCGTGAGGTCCATGAAGATGTCGTCCCTCATGGCGTAGTTCCTCTGGATGCCGATGGCGAGGTCCGGGGCTTCTTCGCCCTTGAGCTCCTGGATCATGGTGTAGATCTTCTCCTCGTCCATATCGATGTTGCCGAAGTTCCTGCCCACCTTAAATCCCGTCTTGTACTTGTTCCAGACCCTGATGAGATACTCGTCGTCGGTCCTGTTGAACTCGTAGATGGCATTGGAAAGATATGCCGATACGCCGGTATCCAGGGGCATGGCCAGCTCGATGACCCGCTTGCCCGCATGGGGATTGGAATCGGCCTTCGTGAGTATCGTTATGACGTCGCTGTCCGTCGATTGGGGGGAGATGGCATCAGGACCCGTAAGGCGGGAATACAAGACCGCCTTTGCATCTGTGCAGGAAAGGATCCTGTTGTCCCCTGAAAGGTCGCTGAAGTAGGGGGAGTACCAGTTGTTGTCGATGACCGTCTCCTCGGTCATGTCCTTTGTGTTGAGCTTCGTTATGTTGCCCAGACTGTCGATCCTGTAAAGGTCGCCAGATTCCGTAACCTCGAAGTCTGCGATCTTGATATCCTGATCGTCCGAGAAGACGTAGTCTTCGCAGGAGACCAGGTGACCGTCGTTGCTGTCGAACTGCAAAAGGACATCCGTATCCCCCGTGCGGTGGGCGATGACGCAGACGGTTCCCTCTTCCGAGTCGAAGGAGAAGGGCTCATAGCTCCAGATCACCCCGTCCACGGTGGAAAGATCCAGCTCGGCCACGTAGTCGGTTCCGCTGAAGAGATAGAAGGCGGGTCCCGTGAAGGCCCAGATCATGGCGACGCAGTAGTCTCCCACGAACTGCACCTCGGAAACTCCGACGCCGTCCTTTTCCAGGGAATTGCCGTTCCCGTCGGTGAACTCCACGATGTCCGTGATCTCCGCCGTATCCAGATCGATCTTGATAAGGGAAGTCTGGAAACCCTGGTTGCCCCAGGTGTCCGCGATGACCTCCGCCGTCTTTCCGTCAGATCCCGCCC
>DNAE01000042.1 GCA_003543635.1 Clostridiales bacterium
AGACGTATCGAAGTGGTCATAACGAGGCGCACTCGAAATGCGTTAGCCCTCCGGGGCTCGAGGGTTCGAATCCCTCCGTCTCCGCCAAAAGTGATGAAGTTACCCCCATAATTTAGACCAATGTGTTACAGATTATGGGGGTGCTTTTATGCTTATAGTATCATCTACCTGGAAAGTCTCTGCAGGCGGTGGCTTCATCCAGGAAGACTATGGGGGCATAGGACAGGATCGCCCTCGCGATGGAGATGCGTCCCATCTTCTCCATGAGCTCCGCTGTCAATACATATATGCAATGTTGTCTATGATCATCTCTCCCTGCCCGTCTCCCGTATAGGTGATACTGATACCCGTGACGGCGGAGTAATCGAAGTCCGAGTCTCCGAAGACGTCGGGGGATATCCTTATGGTCTGGAGCTGGTGCTTATATTCGTAGGAGCCGGATAACACATCCTGCTTATAGAGCTGCACCGCCAGGGTACGGAATACGAGGACCGGAGCTTCGGCACTCACCTTGTTGCCTGATGCATCCGTAAGTTCCACCGCATAGGGGTATGCGGAATCGATATCCTCGTTGCCCTCCTCGCTCATATCGGCGATACAAAAGCTTATATAACCGTTCGATATATCGACGGGCTCGAAGGTAACATCCACGGAAACGTCGGGATCCTCATCCCAGCTGACGTCAAGGACATAGTCCTCATCCGCGCCGCCGTTACCCCTGACATAGGGGGACAGGGTCCAGTTGGAGCTTCCGCTGACACTAAGGGTCGTGCCGTTGCCGCAATCCCCTATATTCACCACGTCCTCGAAGGAGCAGAGCACTCTTGCATCGGAGCTCTCGTAGTTGGTTATATAGATCGTATCGGGAAGGTCGCCCGCGTAGGAAGATACATCCGAAAGAAGCGGGAAGTATGTATCATCCCCCAGGAGCGTCTTATCCAGGAACGTCCTGATATACGCCTTGGCGATGAGCTTCTGATCCGCCTCGTCCAGGAAGTTGTTGGTGTTGAGATAGCCGTCGCCGATGGTCGTATCGTAACGCCCCCACCGGGAGTTGAACTGACCATGGTTGGCGCCCAGGATATAGACCGAGGATTTGAAATACTCCTCATCCCCTTCTCCCGTGAAGGTCACGTTGTTGTACTGCTTCTCGCCCATCATGATGCTGACATCCTGGTCGTTACTTCCGTGGATCAAAAGGTAGTTGACATCCGTTATCTCCACGGCGCGTCCCAGGGGCATATACTGGTCCACAACGGGGGCGATCGCAACGATGCCCGATATATTGAAGTGGTAGTCGAACTTGATGTTTCCGTCCTCGGGATAGCAGTCCAGATCGTTGAAGAGGTAAGCCGTAGCCACCATCTCACCGCCCCTGGAGTGACCGCCTATGACCACCCTCTCCTGATCGATGAGGCCGGACAGGGGATTTCCCGAAGACTCCGACAGACCGAATATGGTCTTCATGTTCTCCAGAAGGAGATAAGCGCGGATGTTGTTGCCCGCACCCAGTTCATTGATGATATTCTCATCCACTGAAACCACCACATAACCGTTGGATGCCAGATATGTTCCCAGGTATTCGTAGCCCAGATAGGAGGGTTCCGTGGAAACGTGGTTACCGTGGACCATGAAGAATACGGGACAGTTCTTTCCGCCCTCAGGATACCAGATCCTGCCCTTGACCGGGGAGGCGGCATAATCCATATCACTGGCCACCCAGGTGAGTGCCGTCAACGGATCTTCCGCCTCATCCATTCCTTCGAAGATCGTAAGATCCAGCGTATCGGTAACGATATCCTCGTCCTCCCCGGGACCGTAGGAAAGGGTCGCCACGTTATAGCTTCCGTCCTGAAGATAGGAAGAGAATCCCGGCACAGTGGAAGACATCTCGCCCTCGATACCGTTATAGAAATCGAGCCTGCTGCTTCCCAGGTTATCGTTATGGTAGAACATGGCGAAAAGCACGATATACGCGATGCTTAAAGCAACGGCAACATAGGCCGTGACCTGCTTGAACCTTCTCGTTCTTATAAAACCCCAGATGACCCTTCCCACTACGTCAACCGCCAAGACAAGGGCAAAGCTCATGAGGATAGCCGGGGGAACGGCCTCCCCCTGGTCTGCAATAATGTTGATCATGAACACGGATAAGAGTGCCGTAAGGAAATACGACTTACATCTTTTTCCACCGCCGAGGATCAGCTTGACCACAAGATTTAAAAGCTCGGCGATCGCGGCAAATAAGGCCGTCGATATCAGAAGACATAAGACGAAGGGGATCTTTTGAAGCACCATCTCCCGGAATACCTCCGCGAAGAACTGACCCGCGAGGATGATCTCCAGGACCATGGCCCCGGCTCTTCCCTTACGCAGGAAATCCCTTGCGGGCTCCGTCTTTCTCTTAATGAACTTGAAAGGTCTTAAGATCCCCTTAAAGATCCTCTTTATAAGCTTTTCCTTGACCGGTTTTTCCGCAATCTCAACAGAAGCTGCTTCCTGCACACTTTCACTCATATACATATCTTCCCTTCTTTTGTTTCCGCTAAGGATTATAAGTTTTTCACATATAATTAACAAGCTTCACATGTATGACAAAAAATAATCAAACGGGGAGCTCCAGGGACTTCAGCATCTCCTTCAGGACCTTCATCCCCTCCTTGTCGTAGCTGGACGCCATTATGATCACGTCCCCGGAATAATAGACGGCACTGAATCCGCCCGCATTGTCCTTATCGAAGAAATAGCCGTCCTCGCCCTCGTGGTAGACCTGCTCCTTATTCGTGCCCTCGGCATAGGCGGCAAGGTAACAGTAAAAGCAATGATCCGCCTCCTCCTCTGAGGAAAAACGCGTGTAAGAGATGGAAACATAGGGATCGTTCCCCGCCCACTCTATACCGAAAAGATAGTAGGGCGCCGTTACCTGTTCGGAAGTATCCCCGTTCTGAACGAAGAAGGCGTAGTTATTTATCTCCATGTAGTCGTTGTTCCGGCCGCCGGTCCAACCAAGCTTCTCGTTAAGGGCCGTTTTAAGGGTCTCCTCACTGATCCTCTTTATCCTTATATCCTTCGAGCAGGACACCCCGGCAAAGAGTACCACCGCCGATAAGACCATACAGAAGAACTTCTTTACAACACCCATAGTCCCCCCTTAAAGCTTTGCGATATCCAGGATCTTCTGGAATCCGCAGTACTGGCAGGTGACGCTGTTCCTCGTGCTGTCGAGCTTCAGCTTACCGCCGCAGGTGGGACAAACAAGATCCATCGCCCGGGCCTTGCCCGTCATCTTATCGATACGCTGGTCCACGTAGAGCTTCAGGGCATCCACCGCCATCTTCTCATTCTCCGATACCCCGTCCAGTTCCGCGAAGAACTGCACCCTGGAGAGGATGGATTTAAGGGTATCCGCATGGACCTTATCCAGATACCTCTTCACTTCCTCGAAGGTCATGGAGGTATTCCACATGTCGTAAGTAAAGGAACCGCGGAACTTGGGCGGTATGTTGGGGTTGGTCCTGGCCATGGAAACGAAGTCGTTCAGCTCCCTCGCCTCCAAAGGTGAGATAACGCCGTCCGCCTTAGCTATGTAAAGGAAGAGGACAAAGGACGCCAACACGGAATTCCCGTAGGCCTGTTCCTCGGTATATGTGACCTTCTTCTTAGTCTCCTCGGGATCGTAGGTCACGGGCTTTTCCACCACGGGCTCCGGCTTCTTATAGGCCGCCAGAAGCGCCTCCTGCTTTTGGGCAACGGTATCGGGAGCAGTCTTGCTTCCCGAGGTCCTTATGTCGTCCTCAAACAGATCGAACTTGATGCGGGGCTCTGTCCTGGCAGGCTTCCCGATGTTCTTTGCCAGTGACTTCACCAGCTTCATACCTAATCCCATGTGTACGTCCTCCAAACAAAAAGATTATAACATTTAAGGCGAAAACACTCTATAATAAAGGAGACTTGAAAGATCGGAGACACGCCATGAAGAACAAGAAGATCAACGCCTGGACGGTAGTTCTTTTCGCTTCCCTTGCGATACTTCTGCTTATGGGCTTGATAAGTTCCGCCCTGGAGATCGGCGACAGGCTCGGAAACGTTCACATCAGCCTGGAGATACTGTTCTATGTTCTCATAGCGATAGTCCTGGGGGTGGGCGTCATCTACCCGATCCTGGGAGTCTTCTATGCCCCGATCTTCTCATTGCGGGAGCTCCACGACCAGGACGGCGCCGCAAGGCAGAAATGGTGCAGGCGCCTGGTTAAGAACCTCACCGAGAACATCGACCTCACGGAAGAGGAGAAGGAACAGGTCAGAGGTTACCTTAAGCAGGGGGATAACACGGACGACCTGCTCATCGAGTTTTTCGACAGGAAGATAGCCCCCGAAGTAAACAAGGAGATCTACGATACCGCCAAGAAGGTATTCATAATAACCGCAGTCTCCCAGAATTCCATGTACGACATGCTGGGTATGGCGAGCGCCAATTTCACCCTCATCAAGAGGATCACGGAGATCTGCGGGTTCCGCCCCAACAATTTCCAGGTCTTTAAGCTCTTCACCCACGTCTTCTCCATGACGGTCCTTGCAGGCGGTCTCGAGGAAATGAACATCGAGGAGCTGATCCCCATGGCAACGGAGGGAGCCCTGGGCAAGACCCTGGGAATAGTCGCCGCCTCCGCCACCCAGGGCGCGGTAAACGCCCTGACCACCCTGAGGATCGGCGTCATAACGAGAAACTACCTCCTTAACGCTGACCTCAAGCAAACGAGAAAAGAATTGCGCATGAGATCCTACGCGGAGGCCTTCTCCACCCTGAAGGAGATCTTGAAGCAGGGCATGGAGGAAAAGGTCACCAACCCCGTCAAGAGAGTCACCAAGACAGTGGGCGAGAAGCTCAACACCCCCGTCAAGGACCTGTTCAAGAAGAAGGACCCCAAACTCATCGAGGGCTGATTTGATTATTCTTGCTGTAAGAGTAATATATTTGCTGTAGTTAATTAGAAAGAGGTTTCTTTTTTTGGATAAAGTCTTTTCGGGATGGGAGGATCTTCCCAGGGGGTATGCCTCCGAGTTCCTTACGGAGGGTTGCATCGT
>DNAE01000214.1 GCA_003543635.1 Clostridiales bacterium
CTCTTCTCGGAAAGCCCGGCTACGAGGATCAGAAGGCTGCTCTCGAGGCAAGACTCTGATATAACACAAAGCTTAAAAGAAGGCGCTCCGCTTAAATGCGGGGCGCTTTTTTACGGGGCGAAAAGATCAGTTGTTTTCGGTTGTCTTAAATTCCGATAACTGGGAGACGATTATGGCGGCGAACATTATGAGGCAGCCCAGGCTCTCCCTTAAGCTCATGCCCTCGTGGAGGAATAGAGCGGCCGCCAGGACGGCGAATACCGATTCCATGCACATGATGAGGGAGGCGATCACCGGGGAGACATATTTCTGTCCCACTATCTGGAAGGTGTAGGCCAGGCCGCAGCTCATTATTCCCGAATAAAGCAGGGGCTTTGAGACCGAGAGGATAAGGGGGATCTTCGGAGTCTCGAAGATAAACATCAATACAAGGGTGATGACGCCCGCCACCAGGAACTGGAGGCAGCTCATCTTGATGCCGTCCTCATCGGAGGTGAAGCGGTCGATGAGAAGGATATGGATCGCGAAGAAGAAGGCGCAGATCAGGGCCATAACGTCTCCCTTATTAATGGAGGAGAAGTCGGAGCCCTCCATGGTGAGAAGGTAAAGGCCGAATATGGCGGCTATTACGCAGATCCAGGTAAGTAAAGGGGATCTCTTCCCGATGAACAGTCCCAGAAGGGGCACGAAGAACATATAAAGGGCCGTTATGAAGGCGATCTTTCCGGCGGAGGACCAGTAGAAGGCGAACTGCTGGAAGTTGCTTGCAAAGGTGAATACCACACCTAAGATCAACGCCTTCTTAAACTGGGCGGGCGTAAAAAGCTCCTTTAAGGGCTCCCGGCGGATAAGAGCGCGGATAAGCAAGAAAAGTAAAAGAACGAGGGATCCCATAAGGGTCCTGATGCCGTTAAAGGTGAAGGCCTCGATCTTTTCCATACCGACGCTCTGGGCCACGAAGGACGAGCCCCAGATAACTGCCGTTAAGAACAGGATAAATATACCTTTAATGCTTTTCTTAGACATAAGGATTTGATTGTAAGCTATGGGGGGAAAAGAATCAAACAAGAATTTTTTAAAAATTCATACCTCGGTTATTGAGATTATAAGCCAAAAGGGATAGAATTTTCTTTATAAGAGGAACTTCGGAGGAACATATGAACGACGAACTTAAGGATATCGTTTATGCTGACTTGTTCAGGTACACGGGTAATGCCCGCCGGGCCAAGAACATCTACACAACGTATATCCAGGAGCTGATGTCCAGCCCCGAGTTCCATTACATCAGCACCCTTCGAAGGACAAGATACTACTACGATCAGATCTTAAGATACGACGGTATCAAGGGCACCCTTTATAACGTCAAGTTCAAGGTCTTCTCCTGGTGGCTGGACCGCCTCTCCAGGAAGTACCATTTCCAGATCCCCTACGACACCAACATCGGCAAGGGATTCTATCTGGCGCACTTCGGCAGGGTCATCATCCACCCGAAGTCCGTCATCGGCTATAACGTCAACGTTTCCACGGGAGTCGTCATCGGAACCCAGTTCAGGGGTAAGAGGAAGGGTGCTCCCCATATAGGTAACTTCGTCTGGATCGGCGCCAATGCCGTGATAGTCGGTAACATCAATATCGGAAATAACGTCCTCATCGCACCCGGTGCCTACGTCAACTTCGACGTACCCGACGGCTCCATCGTCATCGGTAATCCCGGTCTCATCAGGAGAGCCCCCGGCGCCACCTTGAGCTACATCAACAATACGATACAATTTGACGAATATAACGTTCGTTCAGACGGTCGCAGCAGATGAGGATAGGAAACGGATTTTTCAAAGAGAACAGAAGAGCATTTAAGGACCGCTTGCCTGAAGGAACAGCGGTCTTTATGTTCGCAGGAGAAGCGCCCGCGGTAAGTGCCGACAACGACGCCAGGTTCCTGCCTGACCGGAATTTCTACTACCTGACGGGCCTTGAGGACCCCTGCGCAAGACTCATAATCACCAAGACGGAAGAGTATCTTTTCGCTTTAAAGCGCGACCCCCTGAAGGAGCGCTGGACCGGCAAGCGCCACTCCAAAGAGGAGCTGGAAAGCATCACCGGAATAGTAAAAGAGAACATCTTTGACTTAGGCGACTTCGACGACAGGAAGTATGAGCTCTTAAAGGAGCAAAAGCTCACCCCCGCAGGAGATTCCGGTTCCATCATGAAGGAAGCAAGGGAGTTCTTCAGGGAAAACGATGCCGAGGATGTTAAGGACATCCTTATCTCCATGAGGATGGTTAAGAGGGAAGAGGAGATCGAGTCCATAAGGGAAGCCTGCAGGATGACGGAGGATTCCATCGAGGATATGGTCAAGGTGATAAAAGAGGGCACCACGGAGGTGGAGCTTTACGCCGCCATGGAATATGCCATGATGAGAAGGGGGAGCCTTATCCCCGCCTTCACCTCCATAACCGCCATCGGGGAGAATGTGTTCTGTCTTCACCACGAAGATCCCGAAGGGGAGGAGGGCCCCACCGTCAAAGAGGGCTCCCAGATCCAGCTGGATGTGGGGGCAAGATGTAACGGCTACTGCGCCGACATCTCCAGGGCGATCTTCATAGGGAAGAAACAGGAGAACGACAGGAGATACGAGCTCCTGGAACTTGTAGATGAGTTAAGGCAGACCGCATGGAAGACCATCAGGCCCGGCATCACCATGGGGGACCTCAACAAGGAGATGAGACGCATCTGCGGCGTGTGGCTTTGTGCGCACAATGTTTTACACGAAGGATATACCGACGAGGACGTGAAGAAGTACTACTGGCATAATACCGGCCACCATCTGGGACTTGATGTCCACGACGTGAGCCTTAAGGATAAGCCCTTCGAGAAGGGCAACTGCCTGGCCATCGAACCCGGCGTATATATCGAGGAGTGGGGCACGGGCTTCAGGATCGAGGACGATGTCCTGGTGACGGATAACGGCTGCGAACTTTTGAGCAGCGGTAAGAACGTGGGGGAGGTACTCCTGTGACAGTTGACCTTGCCATCGATACCGTCACCATTATCCTTATCCTCGTGGTGCTGATGGTCCTGCTCATAGCGGCCCTTCTTTATCTCATGTACATGAGGTTCGTAACAAGGCTCTTCAGGAAGATCTTCAGAAGGCCCAAGCCCATGCCCAAGGTGGACAGATCCCCCACGGAGATCGACCAGAGCACCATCTTCGGACGGGGCAAGAACTGGTTCTACACCAACAGGATGGAGTTCCTGAACGTGAGGATCGATTCCTTTGACAAGACGAAGCTCTCGGGTTATTTCAGACCCTCCTCGGACCGCAGCAGCAAGTACGCGGTCATACTCCTCCACGGCTATAACGAGCATCCCAGCGAGATGGGAGCTCTTGCGCGTCTCATGATGAGGCAGGTGCAGTGTCATGTGCTCATCACCCACATGAGGGCCCACGCCATGAGCGGCGGCAAGTACTGCACCTACGGTCTTTACGAGAGCGTGGATCTCATGAAGTGGATCGAGTTCATAAGGTTCCAGGTGGGCCACGACTGCAAGATCTTCATCTTCGGCAGGAGCATGGGCGCTTCAACGGCTCTCCTGGCGGCCCAGCAAAGGGAGTTCCCGGATAACGTGGCCGGCATAATCGCCGACTGCCCCTACGAGAGCCTGAGGAAGGTGATCCTCAACGAGGGGAAGAAGAGATATAACGTTAACATGTCCGTTCCCGTGGGCACCATCAACAGGATGGCCAAGAAGGAACTGGGCTTTGATATCGACAAGTGCGACATCGCCGTACATGCGGGCAGGATAAGGGTCCCGGTACTGGTCTTCGCGGCCGGGGACGACGAAGTGGCACCCCCCGAAGGAGCCCGGAGGATCTACGATAACATCAAGACTCCAAAGAGGCTCATCATGGTGGACCACGCCAGGCACGTCATGTGTTACGACAATGCTCCCGCCGTCTACGAGAGGGAAGTTCGGACTTTCGTGGAAAAATGCGTGGTAAGACTTGTCAGACTGGGTAAGATGTAGTATATTCTTCGACGATAGATTTCAGGGGAGCAGGTGAGACCTGCTGAGAGGATGATAGATCATCGACCCTACGAACCTGTACGGATAATGCCGACGAAGGGAGGAAATTATTTATGTCGGAACCTGCAAAAAATTTCAATAACAAGAGCAACAAGGAAAAGATCGTGGCCATCGCCACGGGCGGTCTTTGCATCGCATTGAGCTTCATTCTTTCAAAGTTCAAGATCTTCGAGATGCCCATGGGCGGATCGGTGACACCCGCTTCGGTGCTTCCCCTGGCCGTCTACGGTATGGCCTTCGGACCCGTCTGGGGATTCCTGGCCGCCATCCTCTTCTCGCTGCTCCAGCTCATCGACGGTTACCTCGAAACCCCTTTCCAGGTAATCCTGGACTACATCCTGGGTTATACCGCCATGGGTATCATCGGCTTTGCCGCCGTTCCCGCGGAAGTCAGGAAGAACATCACTAATCCCCTGAACAGATTCGCCAAGGCCGGTATCTTCAGGGCCATGGTCTTCACGGTGATCGCCTACGCCGTAAGGTGCCTCTGCTCCGTGCTCTCCGGCGTCATCTTCTACGCCGAGTACGCCCCCGAGGGAATGAGCCCCTGGGTATATTCCATCACCTATAACGGTTCGTTCCTGCTGGCTGATCTCGCGGTGCTCCTCGTGGCCATGGGTGCTCTTTACGGCATCATTCGCGGCACTTGCCGAAAATAACAAGGGAAGAGGTGTAAACGCCCTCGAAAAGCGTCATTTTCCATATAGAAGAACACTTTCCGTTGTGTTAAGATAATATCCATATTTCTTAATTAATAATAACGGGGGTAAATGTCATGGCGATGATTTTCGAGCAGGAATCCAGGACTTTCAGCGAGTACCTTTTGGTTCCCAACCTCACCACAGAGAAGAACACACCCGATCAGGTGGACCTTTCCGCTCCGATCTGTAAGTTCAGAAAGGGACAGGAAGAGTCAAAGCTCAAGATAAACATACCGATGGTCTCCGCAGTTATGCAGGCAGTCTCCGATGACGGAATGGCTATAGCGCTTGCAAGGTGCGGAGGTCTTTCTTTTATCTTCCAGTCACAGTCCATCGAGTCACAGTGCGACATGATCAGGAAGGTCAAGAAGTATAAGGCGGGTATCGTGGAGTCCGACTCCAACGTTTCCCCCGAGGCGACCCTTGCGGAAATAATCGCTCTCCGTGAGGAGAAGGGTCACGGCACCGTAGCCGTAACCGAGGACGGAACGGCGGAGGGAAAGCTTCTGGGTCTCGTTACCACCAGGGACTACCGTGTGAGCCGTATGTCCCTCGACACGAAGGTCAAGGAGTTCATGACACCCATCGAGAAGCTGGTAACCGCCCCCGAGGGAACGACACTCAAGGTCGCCAACGACATCATCTGGGACAACAAGATCAACCAGCTTCCCATCATCGATAAGGACGGCAGGCTCGTGGGTCTCGTTTTCCGTAAGGACTACGAATTCCACAAGGCCAACCCCAACGAGCTCCTGGATAAGGAGAAGAAGCTCATCGTCGGTGCCGGCATCAATACCAGGGACTACGAGGAGAGGGTCCCCGCCCTCAT
>DNAE01000077.1 GCA_003543635.1 Clostridiales bacterium
ATCACTTTTGAGACATCCCCTTTTCCCGAAAAAAGATTTCCTGTTGACTCTGACGTTGCGTCATAGTTTATAGTCCCATCGTAAAAGATACGGAGGAAATAAACATGATAGTAAACAGAGTATTCTCCCCGGATGTCTACCGCAGGATAATGGAGGCATCCCCGGATAAGAAGGACGATATCTACAGATATGAGCTGATGAAGCCCTTTCAGGGGAAGTGGGACTGCTACCACATCCCCCTGAAGGCGAAGTACCCCGGGGGCTACGATATCATCATGGCAAATAACATGATGGGTCTGGCAAAGCCCTCGGATATCAACGGGGACTTCAAAGATCAGATCGATATGCTATCCGACAAAAAGCTCTGGGATGCATGTCAGTGTTCCATAGAGACGGCGCTTAAAAGATTCACGGACCGGGGCATCGGATTGAAGGTGGAAGAATACCTCTATTCGATCTTCCTTGCTAACCCCGATAACCCCTACACCATCATGAATGAAGGATACTGCGGAGACGGCGGGATCCCGGGATACATCATGGGTTGGCTGGTCCCCTCGGAGGTTACGGTCAGAAGGCTTCCCGCGGCATTGGCCCACGAGACGGATCACAACGTCAGGTACCAGTACATAAAGTGGACCGACAACGTGGACCTGGGGGAGATGATCGTAAGTGAGGGCCTGGCGGAAAACTTCGCCACTGCTCTTTTCGGGGAGGAGTTCCTGGGTCCCTGGGTCGCAAGGACGGATAGGAAGACCCTGTCCTCGGTAAAGGGCATCATCAGAGATAACCTGGGTGTTACGGGCCTTGAGAACATAACCGCCTACCTCTACGGGGATGAGATGGCGCAGATGCAGCAGTACCCGAAGGCGGGGCTCCCCTATTGCGCCGGCTATGCCACCGGTTACCACCTGGTCAGGTACTTCCTGGATAAGACCGGGACTCCCGTAGAGGAAGCCACGGTCCTTCCCTCCGAAGTGATCCTCAAGGAGGCCGAGGGCTTTTGGAAGCAGGGGTAGATGGAATCGAAAAGCCCCACTTGTGCTATACTCTGTTCATGGGAGAGAAAGAATCCGTATACCGAAGCAGAAAAGGAGCATTGAGAAGAAGCAGCGTATCAAGGACGCCGCCATGAAACTCATGTCCGAGAAGGGCTACCATCAGACCTCCTCCAACGAGATCGCGAAGGAGGCGGGGGTTTCCATCGGAACCTTCTATTCCTACTTCAAGGATAAGAAGGAACTCTATGCGGAACTGGTAGCCGATATCTATGCCGTGGTCCTGACCACCGTCGAGGCGGTGATCCACGACACCATGTTCCATAACAACGGAAGGAACAAGAAAGCAGTCATGGAAGAACTTACGGATATGATCGTAAACTATCTGTTCGTAAGTGGCGATCAAATGGGGGATGGATAAATGGCAACAGCTTGTCCTAATTGCGGCGGCGCTCTGATATTCAAGCCGGAGCTCGAAAAGCTCTATTGCTCAAAGTGCGGAGGTACCTTCGGCGCGCAGGAGGCGGGTAACGGCGATAAGGAATTACTGGAGGACGTGAAAGCCGTCCCCATGAATGAGGTCTACGGGTTTAATGACCCTTCCTTTGTGGACCGCAATATCTATACCTGCGAGAACTGCGGCGGCGAGGTGGTCGTCACCGATACCGAGGTATCCACCTACTGCATCTACTGCGGAAATCCCACGGTGGTATTCAGCCGCGTGGCAAAGCAGAAGCGGCCGGATTCCATCCTTCCTTTCACGGTAACGAAAGAGGATGCCATGAAGGCCGTAAGGGAGCGGATCGACAAGGGATTCTTTATCCCGCCTTCCCTTAAGAAGAAAAAGATAGATAACATTAGGGGTATCTATATTCCCTATAATATCGTCAGTTGTGATCACCGGGATGCCATATTATTCAGAGGCAAGAAGAGCCGGGGGAGGCATGCCCGAACGGTCTATTTCAAAAGACATGGCAGCTGCCGTTTTAAGAATATCCCCCTGGATGCTTCCACAAAGCTCAATGACGAGCTGAGCTCCAGGCTCGAACCCTTTGATCTTCACGGACTCAAGGAGTTTAGCGAGGATTATCTTGCGGGATTTTATTCCGATATGCCGGATGTTACGAAGGCCGATATCCATAAGGCGGCCTCAAGAAGATGCGAAGAGTTATTCATCCAAAAGGCAAAGCGGAGCGTCAAGGCCGATGGTGTCAAGGTGGTCTCCAACCACCCTCATACCACGGTGAGCGGGGATCCGGTCTATGCCATGCTCCCTGCCTGGTTCGTAACTTTCGAATATAAGAAAAAGCCCCACACGATACTTATCAACGGACAGACGGGGAAGGTGGTATGCGCGCTTCCCTGGAGCAAGCCGATGTTCTTCTCCCTCATGATACTGACGGCTCTGGGAATAGCGGCTGTTTCCACCTTGATCCTTTATTTCCTCGTAAGTCTCCTCTTTTTGTCCAAGAACGGAGGAAGCAGCGGACGTCTTCTCGGCTTCATAGTAGTGGGTGCCATAGGAGCTCTTACCATCGGAATACAAAGATACGGAAGGATCATGAAGCAGATAAAGCTTACCCAATCCTCGGAGACCATGAACTTTGTAAAAAGGAGGCAGGGATGATATGAATATCGCAGCACTTATAATCGCCATCGTCTTAGGTCTTATCCTCGGAGCAGGGGCGGCCATGTATATCTTTGCGAACGCTCTTAATGATTCCAACAATATGGGAGATTATCTCTGCGAGTACGGCAGTTACTGCAAGGATGAGATCACCTACGTCGTATATTCCGACGATGTTAACAAGGACTAGCAGGGCGCATTTAAGAAACAGTTAAGGATCTCACAAGGAACAGCTTAAGACCTCCGCACGTCTTTGCCATATAGTATTGGCATAAGACGAATAAGCGGAGGTTTTTACATATGACAACAAAAACAGCGATACTTGAAGCTAAGGATCTTTGCAAGTCATTCTCCAACGAGTCTGTCCAGCAGCATGTCCTTAAGAATCTTGACCTTTCCGTCTACGAGGGTGATTTTACGGTGATCATGGGAAACTCGGGATCCGGAAAGAGCACACTTCTTTACGCCCTCTCCGGAATGGACCGGCCCACCCTGGGAAAGATCACATATCACGTGAACGGCAAGGACGAGGAGATCTCCAAGTACAGCAATGACAAGCTCGCTCTCTTCAGGAGAGAGCATTCGGGATTCGTTTTCCAGCAGAATTACCTGAACGACTCCATGACGGCCCTCGATAACGTCTTGATAAGCGGACTTCTTAAGACAAAGGACAGGAAGGCCCTGGCGGAAAGGGCAAAGATGCTTCTTAACAAGGTGGAGATAGGAGAACTCGACAGGAGGAAGTATCCCAAGCAGCTGTCCGGCGGACAGCAACAGAGGGTGGCGGTGGTCCGCGGGATAATAAACTCCCCCGAGATCCTTTTCGCTGATGAGCCCACGGGAGCCCTCAATTCCCAGAATACGGAGAACGTCCTGGACATCATGAGCGAACTTAACCGGGAGGGACAGAGCATCGTCATGGTTACCCACACCATAAAGGCGGCTGAAAGGGGAAACCGCATCATCTATCTTTCCGACGGTGTCATATCCGATGAGGTGGACCTGGGTGAGTATAAGGGAAGCTATAAGGATGAGGAAAACCCCGACAGGGAAGTTGCCCTGGAAAGACACAGGAAGCTCAAGGATTTCCTGCAGGTCCACGGTTGGTAATTTGAAAGGACGGATCAAGATGAATAATCTGATGATGATAGTTAAGAACAATATCAAAAAGCAAAAGGGGGACATGATCACTTTCCTGATAATGACCCTGATAGCTTCCTTCCTGATCTTCAACGCTCTGGCGGACATCATGGGTCTGGAGAAGGTCTTGGACAAGAGGGCCGAGGAGGTCAACATCGCGGACCTCATGGTGACGGTGAGACCTGAGGCTGCGGAATGCCTGGAGGAAGTCCTCGGCAGGGAAGCCATAGAAGAGTATGAGAAGACGGAAGTCCTGAAATTTTTCAGCGGATACAGGGCGAAGGGTGACGAGGACTTCAGCGAATTCGGTTTCATTGCCGAATATGTGGGAAATGACAGGGATATCATGAAGATCGTGCCCGAGGGAACGGAGCTTAAGGATGATGGTATCCTCATCCCCTACAGCATGAGTACCAGGTTTAACATCGGAGATGTTATCGAATTCAAGATAGATGATGATATCTATGAACTGGAAGTGGAGGGATTCACCGAGGACCCCTGGTTCTGCTCCACGATGAATATTGCCATGTACCATATTTACTTATCCGAAGAGATGATGGAAGAGTTCGGAAGTCACTGCCGCGGGGACGCTTTCTCCGTCGTCGAGAATTTCCTGCTCTACGAATGCATCGTATCGGAGGATGGGGATCCCGAGAGTATCGAGATGGAGGTTACCGACGAGTTCGAGAATGTTGCAGAGAGATACAGGGCTGATGACCCTGCCGGCAACTATGAACCGGATCTAACGGTAAGCTGGGTCAATATCAGAATGGGTGACATGATATTTCCCACGGTGGTGTCGGCCGTAATGCTCCTGTTCGCGATCATTATCCTTGTGATCTCCCTGATCATCATTACCTTCAGCATTAATAATTTTATCAGGAGCAACATGAAGAATACCGGGATCCTGGAGGCCTGCGGTTATACCACAGGGGAGCTTCGTAATGCCCTTACCCTTCAGATAACCGGGGTGGCGGCAGCAGGTACTTTGGGCGGCGTTCTGATCGCGGCCCTCGCCTTCAGGAAGATGGGAACCGTGTTCGGGCTGGTCCTGGGACTCCCCTGGAATGTAGGTCCAGCTCCTGTCTGCGCACTCATAACCGGCGCCATGATGATCATCACCATATTCCTGACCAGCAGGGTCCTGAGCAGAAAGTATGAGAAGATCACGGTGCTCGATGCCCTCCGCGGCGGCATTACCAACCACAGTTTCAAGAAGGATCATTTCCCCCTTGATAGGACGCGCCTGCCCCTGCCTCTGACCCTCTCCCTTAAGGAGATCTTCGGCAGCGTCGGTAAGAACATCGCCATCATGCTCATCGTGGCGGTCCTCACGGTATCCGCACTTCTCGGCATCGGCATGATGGATAACTTCGGTGCCGACGACGGAGGCATATTCGAAGTCATGGGTTTTGAATACGGAGATATGATGGTAACTGCCGAGGACGGACACGGGGAAGAGTTTTCCGAGCTTAAGGGAGTGGATAATGTCTACACCTGTCAGGAGGTGGATGTTAAGGTCAGATACGGCGAAGAGACCTGCCTGCTTACGGCCGTATCGGTGGATGATCTTGACCATGCGAGACACACCGTCATGATCGACGGAAGAAAACCCGTATCCGACAACGAGATAATGCTCACCTGGGCAGCGGCAAAGGATCTTAATGTGACCATAGGAGACGTGGTGACCCTCATTTCCGGAAGCGTCGAAAAGGACTTTATCGTGGTGGGCCTCGATCAGAGGATGCTCCATGCCGGAAGGTCCGTGTGCATAACCCTTGACGGTCTTTCCGAATTGGGTGCAAGGGGCAACGTTTGTAAGTACTATATAACCTCCGAAGAGGGCGTCTCCTACGAAGAACTCGAGAAGACCATGAAGGAGTATAGCGAAGAGACAGGGCTGCCGATCTCGTGTGCGAACAGCGCGGACTTCCTTGACGGTGCTCTAGGAGATATCAATGGAGCCATAAAGTCTATTGCCATCGTCCTTTCCCTCCTTACCGTGGTCATAGTCGCCTTTGTGGAATCCCTTGTCATAAGGGCTAAGATCTCCCGGGAGTGGCGCGGTATGGGAATAAACAAGGCGCTGGGCATGAGTTCCGGAGATCTTCTTGCTCAGATATCCTTCTCCAATATCCCCACCGTGGCAGCGGGAGCTGTTCTGGGCGCAGCCTTATCGGGTATCGCCGGAACAGCGGTCATCAAGGCGGTATTCTCCTACATGGGAATAAAGGCGATCACCTTCGCGATCTCCTTCGACAGGATGGCGGCAGTATTCGCCGGAGTGGTCCTCATCGCCTACATAACATCCGCTCTTGCAGGTCTTAAGGTCCGTCGTATCATCCCCATGGAGATGATCACCGAAGAATGATAAAATACGGTTATGCATTACCATTGTTTGATAGTTGATGACGAGACAGAACTTGCCAAGATGACGGCAGAGTATTTTGAGATGTTTGATATCAGGACGCAGTACGTGGACAGTGCTGCGTCCTGCTACTCGTTCTTTGAAGAGAACGAGGCGGATCTTATCCTCCTTGATATAAACCTCGGTAACGGTTCGGGCTTTGAGGTCTGCAAGAAGATCAGGGAATACTACCGGCTCCCCATTATCTTCATAAGCGCGAGACAGAGCGACGACGATGTCCTGGTGGCCCTGAGCATCGGAGGTGACGACTACGTCAAGAAACCCTATTCCCTTTCTGTCCTCCTTGCCAAGGTGAAGGTAAACCTCAAGAGGGCGCAGCAGCTTAAGATGGTCCCTTCAGGGGAGCGGGAAGAGGAGCCCTGCGATCAGGTGTTGGCCCTCGATCCTTCCACCATGTCGGCCATAAGGAACGGGACCAGGATAGAACTCAAGGCGAAGGAGTACTCGCTGCTCAAGGCCCTTTACGACCACAGGAATACCATCGTTACCAAGGAGCAGCTCTTCGATGAGGTATGGGGCGATTCCTTTTACGGTGACGGCACCTTAAATGTGCATATAAGAAAGCTCCGGGAAAAGCTTGAGGACGATCCCACGGATCCGAAGATCATCAAGACCGTATGGGGTACCGGTTATATCCTGGAAG
>DNAE01000069.1 GCA_003543635.1 Clostridiales bacterium
CAAAGGCATCTCCGCTTCCCGTCGTAGCCGATATCCACTTCGATTACAGGCTTGCCATCGAGTCCGCCAAGAACGGAGCGGCCAAGATCAGGATCAACCCCGGCAATATCGGAGGGGAGGACAAGGTCAAGGCGGTGGCCGACATATGTAAGGAGAGGGGCATCCCCATCAGAGTGGGCGTCAATTCCGGTTCCATCGACAGAAAGCTCGTGGAGCAGTATGGAGGAGTGTGCGCCGAGAACATGACCCTTTCCGCCCTTAATGCCGTAAAGATGCTGGAGGATGCCGACTTCGGCGACATCGTCATCAGCATCAAGTCATCGAGCCCCAGGCTCACCATTGAGACATACAGGATCCTTTCACAAAAGTGTGACTACCCTCTTCACGTGGGAGTCACGGAAGCAGGTACCCTCAGGGAAGGCATGATCAAATCCGCCGTGGGTATCGGAGCTCTCCTTGCCGAAGGGATCGGAGATACCATAAGGGTATCCCTTACGGGGGATCCCGTGGATGAGGTAAGGGCAGGTATCAGCATCCTTAAGGCCCTGGATCTCCGCAAGGGCGGCATCACTTTTGTATCATGCCCCACCTGCGGAAGGACGGAGGTACCCCTTATCGAGCTCGCCTCGGAGGTGGAGAAGAGGATCTGCGATCTTCCCTATGATCTTAAGGTCGCCATAATGGGTTGCGTTGTCAACGGTCCCGGAGAAGCAAGGGAAGCCGATATCGGTCTTGCAGGAGGAAAGGGTGAATTCCTGCTGTTCAAGAAGGGAAAGACCATAAGGAGGCTCCCTGCGGAGACTGCCGTCGACGATTTTGTCGAAGAAGTGATCAAACTGGGTAAAGAGAGCACCATTTAACATATGAAGAGGATAGCCAAGGTCTTTAACATCTCGAGCGATCTTCTTGAGGGGCTCGAGGGTGTTACAGTCGACAAGATCGACTTTTATTCCGATAAGAAATTAATAAAGATCCTGTTGTCGGGAATCGACAATATGGAGGATATGGCGCGCCCGGATCTCTTCTTCGGGGAGATCGAGAAGGCGACGGGATGCAGATGCAGCATCCTTTTTACCGATGCCAAAAAAGAGAACCTTTCCAAATACCTCCGTATCCTGGAGGGATTCATCATCGGCACTTTATCCGAGAAGGATCTCATGTATCCGGACCAGTGTTCCTTCGATGCCACGGAGGACGGGGAGAGGGTGATCATCAAGTTCAACGGCGTTTATGCGCCCTTCATGGATGAGCCCGAGGAAAAGAACCTGGGAAGGTCCGTCATCAATTTCATCGAGACCAGCCTTAACCTGGAGGTCTCAGACTACGATTTCATACTGACCGATGTGCCCGTCAAGGACAACGACCCCGGAGTCGCCATGGGCGATGAGAGGGAGGTCTTGCCCCTTCCCTTCGTTCCCGATATCCCGGAGGAACTTTTGCACCCTCCCGTCAAGGAAGAGAGGACCGAGGTCAAGGAGAAGGTCAATAAGGATTCCTGGGCCTACAAGGCCAAGGAACAGCAGAAGATAAACAAGGAGAACGGAAACGACACGGGCAAGAGACGTTCCGCCAATGCGGATTCCCTCTTCGGCAAGGTCAGGTCCGGTGTTTCCGTGAGCAATATCTCGGATGTCTCCTTCAGTGACAAGCTGGTAAACGTGGTGGGTGAGATGTCGCTCACCGGCGACATGAAGCTCAATAAGGCCGGAACGGTCGTGGTCGCCAGCTTTAATGTCATCGATAAGACGGGGGGCATTTCCTGCGTCATGTTCGTCAAGCCCGATGAGGCAGACGATTTCCAGAAGAAATTCCAGAAGGGCGGTTATGCCGGATTCCAGGGCGAACCCTCCTTCAATAAGGGCGAGCTGGGATTAAAGATAAACGGTATCTTCGAAGCAGAGAAGCCTCCCGTCCGCCACGACTATTCCGAGATGAAGAGAGTAGAGCTCCACGTCCACTCCAAGATGAGTGAGAAGGATGCGGTCAGTGAACCGGATAAGATAATGAAACTGGCGGCGGGCTTCGGACACCGTGCCTGTGCCATCACCGACCACGGTGTCGTTCAGGCGTTCCCGGAGGTCTACCACACTGCCATGGGTCTCAAGGTGGGAGATACTGATGAACCCTTTAAGGCGATCCTCGGATGTGAGGGCTATCTCGTGGACGACGGTCCCACGATCTTTTATAACCTGCCCTACGATCCCGAGGAGATGAGACATGCGGGAGAATTTGTTTCCGTTGCCATAAGGACCACGGGAAAGGATTCCTGCGAGCATCTCATAACGGAGATCGCCGCGACCAAATACAGACTGAAGGGCTATAAGGCAGTCAGGCCCCAACCCGAGGGCGAGTCCGATGAGGATGCCGGCGCATTCTCATCCAAGGATATCGACCGTTCCCTTTACAGCGTCGACGAGATCCCCGAGGAGCTCCGTGACGAGAACATCACCATAACTCCCTTCGTGGTGGAGAGGACCGAATCCCATGTCATCAACGAGAATGCGGAGGCGGGTGACCTCTACTCCGAGGACGATCAGGAGAAGATCCCGGAGGAGCTTGTTTTCGAGAGGGTGGCGGATTTCTACGCCGAGGTCGAGGATGAGATCTATAAGGGCAAGGGTGAACCCTGCGGTTCGTATTTCACCGCCGGGGAGCTTTTGGAGTTTATCGGAGGATCCTACATCACGGGTCCCAATGTATTCGAGACCTTGAACTTCATAAGGAGAGCCGGATACGGAATAGATATCGAGGAGCATAAGTACTACAGGTATAAGTTCCTTATGCCCGCCATCTCCTGTGAGGATATAATAAGATATGTTTACGAAGGACAAAGACCCGAGACGACCTTCGAGAAGAGCGGTAACGACCTGATCGACGAGGCCAGGGATGCCGCGTCCCTCGTTGCTTCATACATCACGTCTTCGGGAACGACCGATCCCTACGAACTCAATGCGGCGATCGGCCACCTTCCCCAGGAGGAGATCAAGCTCAAGAAGACCAAGACATACCACATCATATTCCTGGTGCGCAACAATCTCGGTCTTTATAATCTCTACAGGCTGATATCGGAGGCTCATACCCATTATTTCTCCTTCAGGCCCAGGACTCCCAAGAGCCTGCTCAAATACTATGCCAGCTCCATAATCGTGGGCGGCGCCTGCGAGCGGGGAGAGATATACAGGGAGGTCATGAGCATCTATAAGGAGTGCGGAAAGAATGTCGCATTGACCAAAAAGGAGCTCCTCACAAGACAGAGCGTAAAGGACATACTGTCTCTCTACGAGTATGTGGAGATCCAGCCCCTTTGCAACAATATGTTCATGACGCGCCAGGATCCCGCAAAGTCGGATACCGGAAACGTTCCCCTGGATGCGGACGACATAAGGATAGTAAACGAGCTCCTGGTATTCCTGGCGGATTCCATGGGTATGCTCTGCGTTGCCACCACCGACTCCCATTTCCTGGAGAAGGAAGACGGTATGTACCGTAAGACGATACTTGAGTTCCTAGGCTTCTCCGACGCCGATATGCAAAGTGATCTCTACTTCAGGACCACTCAGGAGATGCTGGACGAGTTCTCGTACCTCGGGGAGGATAAGGCCTTTGAGGTGGTAGTCAAGAATACCAACATAATCGCAGATAAGATCGAGTACGGCATCAAGCCCTTCCCGGACGGAACATATCCGCCCATCGTGACCAGGTCCCCCATCGATGTCAGGGATATTGCCTTCACTAAGGCCAATCAGCTCTACAGATATAAGGGTAAGCTCAACGAGACCGTCGCCGCCAGACTCGAGAAGGAATTGAAGTCCATCATCGGTAACGGATTCTCCGTTATGTACTATATAGCCTACCGACTTGTTAAGAAGTCCAATAACGACGGATATATCGTAGGATCCAGAGGTTCCGTAGGATCGTCCTTCGTTGCCACCATGTGCGGAATATCCGAGGTCAATCCTCTGCCGCCCCACTACAGGTGTCCCAACTGCTGCTATACGGAATTCAATAACACGGGTGAGTTCGGCTCCGGATTCGATATGCCGGAGAAGAAGTGTCCCGAATGCGGCGCGGATATGATCCGTGACGGACAGGACATCCCCTTCGAGACCTTCCTGGGATTCTTCGGAGACAAGCAGCCCGATATCGATCTTAACTTCTCGGATGAATATCAGCCCAGGGCGCATAAGTATGTCGAGTTCCTGTTCGGTAAATCCTTTACCTTCAGGGCCGGAACCATCGGCGCCTTCCAGGAGAAGAACGCATACGGCATCATCAGAAAGGTAGCCGAGCAGAAGGGTGTGGAATACTCCTCCGGCATGATGGCCTATATGGCGAAGGAGATAATCGGAGTCAAGAGTACCACCGGTCAGCACCCGGGCGGTATTGTTGTCGTGCCCAAGGAGATGGATATATACGAGTTCACCCCGGTCCAGTATCCCGCCAACGACTACAAGAAGGGAATAATAACCACACACTTCGATTTCCGTGCCATGCACGATACCATATTGAAACTGGATATCCTGGGACATGCCGATCCCACGGTGCTCAGGATGCTCCACGAGATAACGGGCATCGATATACAGAGTATCCCCATCCCCGACGATAAGGTCATGAGCCTGTTCGCGGGTACGGAGGCACTGGGATTCCCCACGGAGAAGTCGGAGGCCCAGAGTGCCACCATCGGTCTGCCGGAGCTGGGTACCAACTTCGCCAGGGGCATGATCAAGGAGGCAAAGCCCTCCCACTTCTTCGACCTTGTCCAGCTCATGGGTCTTTCCCACGGTACGGACGTATGGCTCGGAAATGCCCAGGACCTTATCAGGGACGGTATATGCGACATCGGATCGGTAATCGGATGCCGTGACTCCATCATGACGAGACTTATCTACTGGGGCCTTCCCAACAAGGACTCCTTCGATATCATGGAGAAGGTTAGAAAGGGAAAGGGACTTTCCGAGGCCCATGAGAAGCTCATGCGCGACAACAATGTTCCCGACTGGTACATCGACTCATGTAAGAAGATCAAGTACATGTTCCCTAA
>DNAE01000008.1 GCA_003543635.1 Clostridiales bacterium
TGACCAAATAAATGACCAAATAAACGATTTGGCATTGCTGATATTACGTGTGGTTAAGAGAAAGCCTGGTCTCAATGTTCCGCAGATCCTTGAGGAAATACGGCCAGAAATGGCAGATGTAAATCCTGACAGAATTCGAAATGAACTCAGGAGGAATTTGACCAAATATATTGAACATCGCGGATCAAATAAGACAGGCGGATATTATATTAAGGGCTGTTCTGATTAATTTGGATATCAATATAATCTAGTATTTGTATTCTACTATCAGAATAGGTTGATATATATGGCGAAAGTATTATTAGTTATTGGCAATGGATTTGATATGAAATGTGGTCTGAAATCAAGTTTTCCACAATATCTATCAGGATGTTATAGATAATTACTGTACATTTATAGAGAATTCTTCTTTCTATTACTCGACGGACTACACCATAACAATGATCATTTATGAAGAGATGCCTGCATACTTTGACGGGCGAAGAGGCTGGATGAAGTGATCAGTGTGATCAATAGCAGGGTAGGAACGATGGTCGCTGTGAGAGGTTGATTGGTTTAAAGCGTATCAAAGCGCAAATATGGCATTGTAATGAAAACGACAAAGGGGATTCATTATGAGCGACATACAATATATGGATGTCCGCACAGAGAGAGTATAAGGGCCGTCTCTTCATTACGGAGACGGCCCTTTGTTTTGCTTATGGGGTATTCCCGATGCTTAAGGAACATCCTGTATCGCATCGAGTCCGGCTTGTACGAACTCGTATTCGTATTCAGTTTCCATCTCGCTAAGGAATGCCTGGTAGTTCCTCATCCTGATGAAGCTGTTTACACGGTCGTACCACTCGGGGTTCTCGGAAATGGATACCATGTAGACGATATAGTAGCCGTCCGAGGTCTCCAGGAAGGCCTTGTTGCCGGACTCCCTGTCATCGGAGAATATCCACTCGTCCACGATACCGGAGTACTTTCCGGGATAGGTGTCGGCGCTGTGGATGACCTCCACCGTGCCGCTCAGGATATAGTCGTTGTAAAGGTTTTCCATCTCCTGCATATCGTTCTCGGTGTTGACCTGGTCGTAGATCTCCTGGGCCAGGGTCTGGGCCTCGGAAATGGAGAAGCCGCCCTCGTAGCCCTCGGTGCCTGCCATGGGATCGTAGGTGATGTGTACCATCCTGACGTCCCTCAAGGGAGTCTGCTGTCTCTGCCTTGAAACGAAGCAGAGGATTATGGGGAATCCGTCGCTGTCCGTGAAGATCTGGGCATCACCCGACACCCTGGAAGCATCGAAGAGCCAGTCGCGGAAATCGTCGTGGGTGAAATCCGAGTACCTGGCCTCGGGAATGAGGGTGGAGTCGGGGGTGGCGAGCCTGTCGGCCGCTTCACCGGAGAAATACTCGGCGGCACAGCTCTCGAAAAGAGCGGGGTCGTGGCCCATTGCCTCGATTATCTGACTTGCGTGGAGGTTTGCCGTCTCCACGAAGGCTTCGTCCCTCTGCTCGTATCTGATGCGCAGCATCTTATAGGATACGGTGTCATAGGCGTTCCTGTTGTCCAGGTATGCCTCTTCGGCCTGTTCATCGGAGGCCTGGAGCTCCGTGAGCTTGGCGCCGGAGGAATAGTCCTCGGTAAAGTACTTTTTCGCCAGGGTATTGAGGATACACTGTTCGTCCACCTGGTTCCCGAAGACGCCCTTGATGTAGGTGTCCAAGGGTACGCCGAGTTCGTCGGCCTTGCCCTGGAGCCAGTCGATGTAGGCCCTTGCCAGTTCGTAGTGCTTGCTCTCGATCTTATAGCCCTTGGAGGTGGCATCGTCGTAGAGGATCTGGATCGTCTGCATCTCCTGGGCGGTCATGTCCAGGAAGTAATCCCTGGTGGTGGCGTATTTCTCGTCAACAGACTCGGCCGCCAGCATCTCGGGGGTGTCGGAGGCGAAGATATCAACGCCGTTATCGATGAGGACGTAGTGGTACATGAAGCTGAACTCCGCGCTGTCCACATACTGGCCGTTGATGATGAGGGGGCTTCTGAGCTTCTCCTTGAGACCTGCTTCGTAGAAGAGGGAGAAACCCACCGCGATGATCACGATGATCACCATGGTGATCAGGAATCCGAGACCCATGTGCCTCTTTCCGTCCTTGCCGCCGGGGGCGAATACCGCATCCTCCTTGGGCTCCATGTTGAGCTTGATGGGATCGATGTCGTTGGCGGTGAACTTAGTCTCTTCCTTTTCCTCGGTCTTAAGGGCGGGGGCGCTGCCCTCGGCAGCTTCCTCTCCCGTGAGAAGATCCGGATCGATGGATGCCATGGTGGCGAGATTCTGCTTTACGGGCTCCTCTTCATCGGGAAGGGGAATCTCCTCAACGGGCTCGGTGACCTCGCTCTCTTCAATGAGGATATTGGACTCCTTTATCTCGGGAAGGGCCTCCGGAGCTCTTACCTTGTTCTTGTTATCTCTCTTTTTCAAAGTGATTCCTCCTTACCGGGAACTATAAGCGTTATTGCCTCGTGTATGCATTCGACGTTTGCGGGAAGATGAGGACCCTCTTCCCCGTCTATATCAAGGACGACGGGTGTATCGCCGTCGGAAGATAACTCCAGATGACTTGTCTGGAGATAGAGAACGTTGTTGCTGTTTATGTGGTCGCCGATCATGAGCTTGCCCAGAAGGGGAACGATCTCCGCGGGCTCGAGCTTTTTTACCACCAGGACATCCAGGAGTCCGTCGGAAAGATCGGCCATGGTCATGAGCTTTCTGAAGCCGCCGACGCTCTTGGAATTCGAGATGAGGAACATGATGGCCTCCTCCTCGTATTCCTTTCCTCCGGCGACGATCTTGAGCCTTACCGCATCACTGCTCTTGATGGGGAGGTCCTTCATCGCCGACAGCCAGTAAGCCGCGGGGCCGAAGGCCGTCTTAAGATCCGAGGGCACCTTGTAGGCGACTTCGGTCATGAGGCCCCCCGCCAGAACGTTGAGGAAATACTTGCCGTTAACCTTACCGCAGTCCACCTTTATGAGCTTGGGATCCATGAGCATCCTGGCAAAATCGGAGGGGGAGGAGGGCAGTTCATTGATAGTTGCGAAGTCGTTTACCGTGCCGGAAGTGTAGATCGCCAGAGGGATCTTGATATCCGCAGTCATTAGTCCCGTTATGACCTCATTGACCGTTCCGTCTCCGCCTACGGCGATGATGTAATCGTACTCGGAGGGGTCGGTCTTGGCCGCGAAATTGACGGCGTCGAACCTCTTTCCGGTGTAGAAGATGTCGGCTCTTTCAAGGGCGGAAAAAGACACGAGGTATGCAAGCATATCCTCTATATTTACCCTTGCCGTCTCTCTTCCGGAGGATGGATTTATTATGATCTTAAGCCTCAGTTTCAATTGATCTTCTCCGCACATGTATTCAAGATATACTCTAACATAAAAAGAATGACTGTTTATTACGACAGTGCTACAATTTGAATATTATGTCATTGATTATAATAATGTATGCTATTATCTACTGTGGGTGAAAAATATGGCAACAGTGTCTAAGACCGTAAAAAAGATTTTGAGTGATACCAAGACGATCGGGTTCTTTGTCCCGTTCGTTTTTGCCTGTGTAATATTTGCCGTTCTGAACGTATATCCCTTCGGAACGAAGACGATGCTCACGGTGGACCTGTACCATCAGTACATGCCCTTTGTCTACGAACTCCGTGCCAGGATCCTGGGAGGGAGATCCCTTTTTTATTCCTGGAATACGGGACTCGGAACCGAGTATTATGCGGCCTTTGCCAACTATGCGGCAAGCCCCCTTAACCTGCTGTGCATATTCTTCCCCTATAAGGCGCTTCCGGTATTCGTCGCCTTCGTAACGGCCCTGAGGGCGGGCCTTGCATCCCTCACCATGTTGTTCTTCCTCGAAGGTTACGACAAGAGAAGGAGCGACGGCATCAGCCTGATCTTCGCCTTCTCCTACGCCTTCTGCGGGTGGTTCCTGACGGATTTCTGGAACATCATGTGGTGCGATGCCTGGGTGCTCCTGCCCCTTATCTGCCTGGGCCTTATCAAGATCTACAGGAACGGGGACATGAGGCTCTATACCATAAGCCTCGCGATCTGCCTGTTCTCCAACTACTATGCCGGATATTTCGTATGTCTGTTCCTGGTGTTCTTCTCCGTGGTGCTCTATTTTGCCGTCGTACCCAAGGAGGAGGCCGGTATTAAGAGTTTCCTTAACGCCGCCTGGCGTTTTGCCCTGGGAAGTATCATCGCCGGTGCCATCTCGGCGGTGGTCATAATCCCCACATACTTGATCCTTACCCATTCCTCCGCCACGGGGGATACCTTCCCCACGGACTATAATCTCACGGGGAACCTTTTCGATTTCCTGGGACGTTTGCTCCCCACGGCCAATCCCAACATAAGGGACGGAATGGCGAATGTCGCCGGCGGTACCCTTACCGCCATGATGCTGCCGCTGTTCTTCATGGCCCCCAAGGAGTCGGGCATCACCCTGAGACATAAGATAGGGTTCGGCTTCATGCTCGCCCTCATGTATCTGAGTTTCACCAACAGGATCTTAAATTTCATCTGGCACGGATTCCATTTCCCGAACCAGATCCCCTACAGGGAGTCGTTCCTCATGTGCTTCCTCATGGTGGTCATGGCATATCAGGTGATGCGTAAGATCAAGTTCTTTACCCTTGAAAGGATCGGTGCCGTCTTTGCCGCCGCCTTCCTTTTCCTCGTTCTCTACGAGAAGATCGGCGAGGGCAACGAGGGCTACAGACAGATAGGCCTCGGCCTCCTGTTCCTGGCGATCCAGGGCATCGCCCTAAGGGCATATGTCAAGGCGAAAAGGGAGGACCGTTCCTTCGGAAGGTTCGTCCTGGTCATAACCGTTGCCGTGGAGGTGTTCGTCTCGGGTCTCGTAACGATCGCCAGCGTGGCCAAGGCCGAAGGCTTTACGGGTTACGACTACTACGGCAAGAACCGTGACATCATCCATTCCCATACGGTGGAGATCGAGGGCACGGAGGGTCATCTCCCCTACGAGAGAACGGAGCTTTATCCCAACAATATCTGCTGCATCCAGTCGGTCTACGATATCAAGGGTATATCCGTATTCTCATCCACCGCCAGGGAGAGCTTCATAAAGTATATGAGGAACTTCGGTCTCCATAACAACGGTATCAACGGTCTCCGCAATGCGGGCCTTACCAGGGTGACCGCAACGCTCTTCGGCATCAGGAACCTTGCCACCATTGAGAAGACCTCTGCGGTACCGCCCCTTTACGACGAGGAATGGTCCGACGGTGAAGTGATCTTCTACGGCAATCCCGACGCCCTCGCGGTGGGATATATGGTCTCGGAGGATCTGCTGGCCTACCAGCCCGACGACTCCTTCAGGGATGTGTTCGCCAAGACCAACGACCTGGTAAGATACATGGGCGTCGAGGCGGATTGCTATCTGCCCATCAGCGTGCTCCCTTCCTCGGAGGACAATGTGACATATACCGGATCCACCGGCAACAGCCTTAACTATTCCCTCATGGATCAGGATAAGAAGATATCCTTCGAGGTGGATGTGGTCGGAAGGACCATCGGAAGCGATCTTTACATCTACGTGGATTCCAATAAGGGCGGAACCGTCAGTATCAGCTCCGAGACGAAGGACAGCTATTCCTTCGAGATCAGGAGCTACCAGGTGATCTGCCTGGGTAAGTACGAAGGCGTTCCCGTCCATGTTACCCTGACCTATAATAAGCCTCCCAAGGGAAGCTTTTCCGTTTTTGCATACGAGCTCAATAACGACGGATACGAGAAGATGGTATCCGCCCTCTCCGACGATCAGCTGGAGGTAACATCCTACGACGATACATCCCTTAACGGAACCATAGATGTGAGCGAGGACGGCATCCTTCTGCTCACCATCCCCTATTCCGAGGGCCTTACCGCCACGGTGGACGGGGTGGTAACGGAGATAACCCCCGTTCAGGATGCCCTTTGTTCCCTGAAGCTCGATAAGGGTACCCACGACATATCATTGACCTACAAGCCTGCGGGCTTCATGGCATCCGCCTTCGTATCCCTGGCGGGCGTGGCTTCCCTTGCATTTATCTGCATCCTCCCGAAGATCTCCCCCAAGGTCAGGAGAAAGGCCGATAACAATGGCTAAAAGACCGGATATGTCCATCTGGGCAGGACCGCTCATGGCGTGCCTCCTGGCGATATTGATCGTTTATGCCTCCTGTTTCCTGGCGGTAAAGACGAATGCGAATAACATACTTCCTCAGGATATATCCATGAGGACCACCACCTTCGACCAGGGTTTTTATTCCTCCGTATATAACGGGGAGGAGGATGTGGTCACCTTAAAGCCCCTTCTGGAGGATTCCTTTTCCGGCGGCAGGCTCAAGGCAATAAGACAGGTGGTGGGATACCATGCCGATCCCCTGTTCCTCTATTCGCTCCTGATGGGAAAAGAGACCGCCCATTCCGTCTTGATGATCGCGTTCTATCTCAGGTTCGGCCTGGCGGCCGGTGCCATGCAGATGCTCCTTGAACGTATCTCTAAGAATTCACGGGTCACAGGGCTGTTATTCTCGCTGATATATTCCCTGTCGGGGATAGCCCTGGTGTCTTCGCTCCTTCCGGTCCTCATGAACTTCCTGGTCGTCCTGCCGGTGGCTGTTATGTTCACCCGGGATCTTGTGAGGAACAGGGATCTTAAGACTGCCGTATATCTTTACATCTCCCTGGTGGTGATGATCGCCACCGGTATTGCGGGGAGCGTGAGCGGTATACCCTTGATCATACTGGTTGCGGTATTCTTTGCCCTGGGGGAGGGGAAAAAGACCTCCGAGGTATTTGCGGCCCTGGGGAGGGTCCTGGTATCCGTGTTTTTTGCGGCGGGCACCGGTATGGTATTCATCGTATGCCAGATCGCAGGCGCCGGAGAGATCTTAGATCTCAAGGAGAGCCTCGAGGATACGAAGCCCGTCTTTACGGTATTCGATTTTTTGGTCAACATGACTGACGGTAAGGTTCCCGATGCCTCAGCGGCAGGTGCCGCCCCCGCCTTCGGGACAGGTATCATTATCCTTCTGCTTCTGGTGCTCTTCTTCCTGAACGGGAAGATCTCCTTCGGCCATAAGGCCTTGTGCGGTATGACCTTCCTCATTATTCTTCTTTCCGGATCGGTGCCCTTTGTCAACGATCTTTTCTCGCTGTTCGATAACGGCGGTATGTTCCTTTGGTCCAGGTATATCATCCTCGTCATGATGATGATATTAACGGCGGACCTTTCCTTTGAGATGCTCCCCGGAATAGGCAAGGGGAAGATGTATCTTGCCGCCGCACTGGTCCTGGGGCTCATCATCCTCTCGAATTCCTCGGCTTCCGAGGTCTCTCCCTCCGTTTTCTCCCTTCTTTATTCCTTCGTCGCGGTGATCTTCTGGACGATCTTTCTCATGGGGAAGGCTGAGGATGAGGGCGTGATAAAAGAGAAACTCATGATCGCGGGACTTTTGGGATTCGTGATCAACTTCGCCATATGCCTTGCCCCCGCGACTTTTTCCGGTTCCTTCCTGTTTGCGGACAAGGTGTCCTCCGACGATAACAACGGGATGTTTTACCTGGATCTGTCGGAGGAGGTCAATGTGCCGCTTTTCGCGGACGACGGTCAGGGATATATCCTGGTGAGGGGTGATCTTTCAGAGAAAGTCGATTCCAAGTCCTTCCCGGAGCTCATCGATCTTATGGACGACCAGGCATTTATCAAGGTGCCCGCGTTCACCATATTCAAGGAGGGGGCGGAGGAACCCGTTCCCGGGCTTTACGAGACAACGGAGCAGAAGGGTTCGGTGATCCTTATGGCGTCTTCGGTGGAACTCGATCAGATCTATTTCGTATCCACCTGCCTTGAGGGAAGACAGTACATAACGGAGACATATGAGGAGAACGACAGGGTGACCCTCCTGGAGGGACCCTCCTTTGTAAGGATCTATCCCACTTCGGCAACCATGAATGTCAAGACGGCCTTTAAGCAGATGAGCGAAGGCATGAAGGATTTCAGCATATGGAAGGCTGGTCCGGGTCTTGACCGTTTGGCCTTAAGGCTCGTTGCCATGAAAGACGGCCTCATCAAATCAGACCCGGTGCAGGAGGCGGTCACCGTTGTGACGTCCTATCCCTACGATAAGAACTATAATATCCTGAGGAACGGCAAAAAGGCGGCGGACATAACCGTGTTCGATCTTGCCGGAAATCTTGCCTTCGTGGAATCGAGGGGCGGTAATGAGGTCTATGAGATCCGCGAGAAGAAAGCGGACCTCATATCGGGAACTGTGATCACCATCCTGTTTGCCGCATCTGTTGCAGGAGGATATTATATGTATAATAAGAAGAATATTAAAAGAACGGATACTGATAAGCGTGCTTGACAGAACGATTCAAAACGGAACTGTATTTGTCGTCTTCGACATGGAGTGGAATCAGCCTTTCTGCGGAAAGGAATACGATTTCGACGTGTCTGAACTGAACGGCGAGATAATAGAGATCGGAGCGGTAAGATACGAGTATAACGACGGTACCATAGAGAAGACCGGCGTCTTTTCCTGTGATATCAAACCCGTAAAGTACAGAAAGCTCCATTTTCATGTTAAGAAGATAACCCATAAGACCAACAAGGACCTTAATAACGGCGAATCCTTTGAG
Organism: Clostridiales bacterium; assembly: GCA_003543635.1. Taxonomy (GTDB): domain Bacteria; phylum Bacillota; class Clostridia; order Saccharofermentanales; family Saccharofermentanaceae; genus Saccharofermentans. The sequence continues at coordinate 8,707 of DNAE01000008.1, forward strand.
ACGGCCTACCGTAAGTTCAGGGAGTTTTGTCCCGAGGGGGCCATCCTTGCGGGATGGGGCAACTCGGACCCCGATATGCTCAAGATGAACCTTAAGTTCTTCGGTATGGACCATAAGCTCAACCGTTTCTTCATAGATGTGCAGCCTGTATTCTCATATTTTTCCGGAGATCGGGGCGTACAGAGAAGTGTCGAATATGCCGTGGATCACTACGGTATCCCCAAGAAAGACATGTTCCACAGTGCCACCGCAGATGCGGAATACACGGGGGAGATCCTGAAGAGGATCTTCGACTGTAACAAGACTTCTGAGGTCTTAAGCGTTCTGGCAAGTTCCGCCATCGATCCGGATATAAAGAGGGAGTATGTCAATGTGGGTTCCCCGGCTAAGACGGTGGAGCAGGCGATCTCCCTGGTGGAAGGGCAGAAGCGGGTGTGTCCCATCTGCGGAGGGGAGCTTTTTACGGAGATATCGGAGTTCCGCATCAGAAAGTCCTGTTACGCACTTTATTCCTGCGGTGAGCACGGAGATCTGTTCTCCAGGATAAGGATCAAGAAGAATAAGGAAGGGGACTACTACGCTTCCTCCGTCATAAGACTCGCCACCCAGAACGACTACTTCCTGGTCGCCTCCAAAAGAGAGGAGTTCTCGAAGTTCGGAATAAAGGGTGAACCAAGAGTCGAAAATGATGAATAAATTGTGAAGAAAAAATGTATATTTGGTGATAATAGTCAAAATATTTTATTGAAATTGTATTGGCCATGCCTTATAATGTACGTAATTTATTAGGTATAACTATGTGTAGAACCACGAATGTAAAAATTTTTTAAGGAAGGGTCTTTACTATGCGCAAGATATTTGCCGGCAAGAAAGGAACAAAGAAGAAGGGTGTAATCCTCCTTACGGTTGTCTTCATCTTAGCTGTTGCTCTGATCTTCATCGTCTCGGCGTTGACGCTCACCACAGCCACCAGATCCAGACTTTACGAGCATGCGTTTGAGAACCAGGCAAGACTTACAGTCACATCCGTAGCCGAGTCTTTCTATCAGGCTCTCATGGCTCAGGAGATTCCTGACTCCACCATAACGGGTCTTATCGGTAAGACGATCAACGTTACCGGTTCCATGCCCGGCATGACAGGCGACCCCGATAACTATACAACGGCTGCGTTCTCACGTGTCGGCGGCGGTGTTAAGATCCACTTTACTACGAGGATCGGAGACTCCATTGAGTGCTGCGACATGATCCTTAAGTCTACACCTCCCGAGAGAACACCCAGCGGATTCAGCCGTCAGCTCACCCTCGGTAACGGTGCTAACCTTGTTCGTACGAACGTAGGTCAAGACCTTTCGGGCGGACGCTACGATAGCTCCGAGAATATCGTATTCTCTTACGGCGACATTCAGGATGACCACGGTTCCATCAATATCTATTCCGACTTTATTTCCCTCGGAACCTTCTTCTCCGATGGTAATACTTTCTATGGTGATGCTGTCTTCATCGGTTCTGATGCCGGATACGGAATCGCCGACAGTAACTTGAATTTTGCCGATTCTGATACAGGTGCGGCTTATTTCATCAACTGTGATAATGCTTTCTACTATAAGAACAGTACTTCCGTAACTCCCATTACTACGAGCAATGTCTCAAGTAATGACTATGCAAGATCAAGATCCTATACAAACGGAACCCTTGTATTCTATAACTGCGATAACGTTACCCTCGGAGGTAATGCCATCGGCAATGCTGAGGCTGTCTACTATTATGATAATGTGGATTCCTTCAACTTCTCAGGTGAAGATGAAGATGATATCATCGACATGATCGCAGAAGGCGATGATGAAGATATCGACACAAAGATCACCGACTATATCGGTATGTATGATTCACTCTATGATGAAGATGGTAATCTCATCGATCAGGAGACACCCGATGCATGGGATGAAGTTGCTTCTGAGCTGAACTGGTCTTCCAGAACATTCACATCCATGTCCGTTAACAAGCCCACCGGCTCATATGACGTTGCACCCGGTAACTACAAGATCTCCGGAACAATGGGCGGCATGGACGTAGCTCCCGTATTTAACATCGACCTTTCCGCAGGTGATTATACTTTCTACATTAACGATAACCTCTCCATCGAGGGTGGTATGTTCAGGGTTATCAACGGTGCTCCCAACAGCTACAAGTGCACCTTCGTAATCGCAAAGGATAAGTACCTTGAGATCGGTATCAACAATTCTCATAATGTTTGCGGTATCGTTTCCGCTAACTGCTTCCCTTCAGTAGCACTGGATAATGACGGAACAGGTTATACTTATGCAAACCTTAACCAGAATATCTCCCCCTGCGTATTCATATACAGCATGGGTGCAACTGTTGGAACTGAATTGAATGACCCTGCAAGGTTTGCAACGGGTGGTGACTCCACTGCAAACCTCGGACAGATCAGACTGTCCAGTTCCAGCGGAATGTCCAAGCTCGTAGCATATGTCGGACTCTATCCTTCCACTGACGGAGCAGGAGACGGCGGTGCCCTTACGGTTACCGATGGCGGTAGTGCTATGGTATTCGGAAGGATCGAAGCGAATGCTATCGGTGCTGCTCGAGGCAGTAACCTCAACCTTCCTTACTGTGTTGAGCCCAACCACGATACGCCTATGGTACCTTTCCAGGCCATCAACTCCCAGTACGAACTCTATGACTTCCAGTACTATTCAGTTGCAGTTTCTACGCCTTCATGAGTTGATTGATCAAACATAACAAAAGCGGTTGCCCGAAAGAGCAACCGCTTTTTTATTATGATCCCTTTATGATCATTCGATTATTATGGAAGGGGGATTCTCCAATATCAATTCAATGATGGCTGAGGCGGAATAAAGAGCAAGCTCTTCGCTGCTTTCTATGTCTGCCATGTAATATGAGGCACTGTCCTTACAAATGGCGTGAGCTTCTGACTTGTAGACTATCAGGTCGTGAAGGACGGAGGAAAGATCGTTATCCTTATCCAGCAGCTTTGTGGCGCTGTCCGTAATGATGAGCATACCGATGGTACGGTCGGAGTTCCTAAGCTCGCTTAAGAAGGTCCTTAAAAGATCTCTGCCGTTCTCATTATCCGAAGAATAGTAGTCATGCTTTATAAGTACGGTAACGGCATCGTTTCCGCTCTTAACTTCCATCTCCGGGAAGACTTCATATTCCGTGGCATTCTCATTTCTTTGAATTGGTTTCATCAAAATCACTCCTGTCGGCTGATAAGAATCTCATGGAACGCTGGATGGCATTCTTACTGTTGCCCCAAGGCTTATCGGCGTTCCTGTAATCAAACTTCAATGTGAACCATTCCACATCGGCGATAAGTTCGGCAAAGGATCTTTCCGTATTACCGGCTATGGCCGTCGCCAGATCCGCGGCATCATTCTGGGAAAGGTGAGAGGCAGCAGCTCTGAAGAGCAGTGCCGTATGGGGAAGACAGTGCACCTTATTGTTGGAAAATTTAGCTCTGAAGTCGCTGTCCTTGGAGAACAGATACATAATGACCTCGAGGTATCTGTCCATTGTGTAGTTGGTCTTATCGCAGATGGGGCATGTCTTGACCCTTCCCTCGATCTTATCGGCGATCTTGTTGAATGCGGTCTTGTACTCCCCTGATCTGCCCTTGATAAGGCCTGCCTTGGCGGGGATCGCATTCCTGATCTGCTTGGTAAGGTCGTCGTTCATATCCTTTAGATGGGTATGGAGCATGAGACCCAGGCCGAGCCTTGCGGTCTCCTTCCGGTTGAGCTTACCCATATGCTCCGGGCAAAATCCGCTCTTATTTGTCTCGACCCTGTTATCGGGCTCCATGAGGGATGGTCCCAGATAGTAATCCAGATAGTCGTTCTCTGCTTTGTCCTTAAGGATGCAGAGGGGACAGACACATTCCTTTTCATATGCCTCGTTAACGGGTATGGTGTATATCTTTTCGATCATAATGCCTCCTTGTGGTGGAGCACTCTGACAGCTCTGACATTGACGGCGACCGTCGTTATGGAGGTGTATTCCTCGATGGCATTGCCGAGCTTCTGCTGTGCTTCCAGTAGTATCTTTTGAGCATCAAATCCGTAAAGGAGAGATATCTCGATGGAGAATACGACGCCGATGGTCCTTTTCTCGGTCTTGAATCCGAGGACTTCTCCGAATCCGTCGATATCCTTCAGTACTATCTTGATAAGGTCCAGAAGAGCATCGTCGGAAATGGAATAGGAACCCAGTGAGGAGAAGGTGGGACGCACCATGGTCCTCTCCGAATCTCCGGGGGGCAGGTCGTCCTGCCGGTCGATATCGAGCCTTTGCCTGAGCCTGTTCCAGGGATCGGAGAAATAGCCGGAGAATTCATGCTTGATCTCCATACTGGGGACGGGGATGGTGTGCATGCCCTCGTGCATTCTGGTACTACGGGCATTCCTTCGTTCCTCTTCCGTGGAAACGTCCTCGATCCTGATAAGCATGGAGGGAGGGTTGAGCCAAAGGTTCGTGGTTATCTTGGAGAGCATGGAATCCGAGGTCCCGAGGATCATGAGGGCAGCGGGTCTGCATTCGAGCAGGGCCCTTCTCATGACGGAGGATCTCGTTTGATCCACGAAGATGGCCTGCCTCACGGATTCCATCTTCGTGGGGGCCTTCTTAGCTGAAGTGCCCGCCACTATACGGCTTCCGTTGATGAGCAGACCGTCGTCGATTATGAATGATATGTTGTTGTTGCGGGCAACGGAGATCGCCCTGGTACTCTTACCGGTACCCGATTGTCCGACAAAGGCGACTATGGCGATCTTGGATAATTCCTCCCGGGTCAGTGCCTCGCTTGAAAGGATCTGATCCACCGTAAGTTCAGAAGTGTTCCTGTGATTTCTGGACTCGGAATTGAGTTCGATCTTCTTAAGGGTAGATCGAAGCTCCGGGATCAAAGTCCCCCTTCTGGGATTTACGGTCTGGTTACCGTTGTAATCGTCTCTTGCAGACAAGATTCACCTCCGGGATCAGTTGTCCCAGTTGTGATATACCTCTTGGATATCTTCGTTCTCTTCCATCATATCCAGCATCTTCTCAAGGGATGCGGCGATGTCGGGATCCGTAACGTCGGCAGTGGTGATGGCCACGGGGCCTACGCTTGAGTCTATGAAGGTGTATCCCTTAGCCTCCAGGGCATCCTTGACCTGATAGTAGTCGTCGGGTGCGATGTCGATCTCATAGTACTCGTCCTCGGATGCGAAGTCGGAAGCGCCGCAATCGAGGGCATCCATCATGACCTGATCCTCGTCCTCGAAGTCCTCCTTGGAGATAAGGATGACGCCCTTCTCTTCGAAAAGGAAGGATACGCTTCCGTCAACTCCCAGGGATCCGCCGTACTTGGAGAAGATGTGGCGAACATCAGCTGCAGTTCTGTTTCTGTTATTTGTAAGGGTCTTGACCATAATGGCTACTCCGCCGGGACCGTAACCCTCATATGTGATCTCTTCGTAATCATCGCCCTCGCCGGCACCTGCTGCCTTCTGGATGGCACGCTTGATGTTGTCGTTGGGCATATTGGCTGCCTTTGCCTTGGA
>DNAE01000032.1 GCA_003543635.1 Clostridiales bacterium
TTACGGAGGATCATCCCGACGTAAGGATCTTCTGCGCCGCAAAGGATGAGAAGCTCAACGATCATTCCTACATCGTACCCGGCCTCGGAGACGCCGGTGACAGACTCTTCGGTACAAACTGATAACGGAGATATATTTTTATGAGTTGGTTTTCAGCATTTTGGTCATCCTTCATCGAGCACCTTCTCGAAGAGATAAAGATAGGTGATATCGGTGAAGAGATAAACCACGGGATACTTCAGTGGAAGCACTACTTCGACATCGGCGGAGTAAAGTTCCTCCTTACCGATGCCATCATAGTATCCTGGATCGCGATCATCATCACGATGATCATATTCCTCCTTTTGATAAGGAAGCCGTCCGTTATTCCCAATGGACGCCAGAATGTTGTCGAGGCACTGGTGGGACTCGTTCTTTCCACTTGTGAGGGCTTCGGCATGAATAAGAAGGAGGCGGAGCACGTGGCTCCCATGATCATGACCATTGCCATGATCATCGCCGGCTGTAACGTCATATCCGCCTTCAAGATATCGCCCCCGGCGAAGAACATCGCGTTCCCTGTCGGTATGGCTGCATTTACCATAGTATACGTTCTTTACGTTTCCATAAGGTTCGTGGGTCTCAAAGGATTCTGGGCTTACATGACGGAGCCGATCCCCTGGCTCGTTCCCTTCAAGGTGCTTGACCTCATCATCAAGCCCGTATCCCTCGCACTCCGACTCTTCGGTAATGTATTCGGTGCGTATGTTTTCATGGAGTTCCTCTATATCGTCATTCCCGTATTGCTCCCGGGCCTTCTGGGTCTCTGGTTCGATATCGCCGACGGTCTGCTCCAGGCAGTGGTATTCTCGTACCTGACCATGTCCTATATCGGCGAGATCGTCGAGGTGGGACACGAGAGGCTCGAGCACCCGGAGAACTTTGTGAAGAAGAAGAAGGAAAAGAAAGTAAAAGTACAGGCTGAAAATGCCTGATCCATATTAACGGTTAGCGGAGGTATTACAAATGGATCTTTTTATTAAACTCATGCCCATGGCCTTAGAGGCTGCAACAGTTGACCCCAGAGCTTTGGCTGCTCTCGGTGCCGGACTTGCCATCGGACTCGGCGCACTCGGATGCGGACTCGGAATGGGTAATGCGGCAAGCCATGCTTTGGATGCAGGTGCAAGACAGCCCGAGATATTCGGTAAGCTTCAGGCGCTCCTTCTTACGGCGATCGTCTTCATCGAGTCACTTTGTATCTATGCACTCGTTGTGGCACTGCTCCTTATCTTTACCGTTAAATAAGAGGTGAGAGGATAATGTTTATGAACCCCGTAATAGCAAAGGTCGTCCTCGAAGCGGAAGAGACGAGTCTTTTCTCCGCGGATCAGTTCGGCGGATATGCCGTAACGTTCCTTTTCACGATCATCAATGTCCTCGTGGCTTATATCGTGATCAAGCTCTTTATCTTCAAGCCCATCATGAAGATAATGAAGAACAGGGAAGAGAAGATAAAGACAAGCCTCGAGGAGGCCGAGAAGTCCGCCGAGGAGGCAAGACAGAACGCCGAGATCTCCAAGAAGGAGATCGAGGATGCAAGGATCGAAGCTTCCCAGATCATAGAATCCACCAAGGAGAATGCGGAGAAGCAGGCTCAGATCATCAAGGGCAAGGCCGATGAGGAGGCAGGTGAGATAATCTCCCGTGCCGAGACTGATGCCAAGAGGATAAAGAGAGTTGCCCTTGAGGAGATGAAGGATGAGATCTCGGATCTTGCGGTTACCATATCCGGTAAGGTCCTGGGTGAAGTAGTCTCCGAGGAGAAGCTCAAGTCCATGTCAGACAAGTATACGGATGAAGTCCTTCGGGAAGAGGTGAATAAGCTTGACTAAGCAAGATAAGAAAGAGCCCAAGGCTCCCCTTGTCCTTCGCATAGTCGGAGCCGGCGACATCTCCGAAGAGAAAGTCGAGATAATAGCAAGGGACTTTGCCTTAAAGAACGGCATAGATAACTACGAGCTGGAATATGAGACGGATGAATCCCTTATCGGAGGATTCGTCATATATACCCACGGCTTCAGATACGACTATAGTCTCAAGGGACAGCTGGGACGTATCGGTGAATACGTCAAGCGTTCCAGGGATATCGAAGCCGATATCAACGAGGACGGCGAGGTCGTATTCGACAAGGATAAGATCAGTTCGCATCTGTCCGAGACCATCAGGGAATTCCCGGAATCCCCGGCCATCAGTATCGAGAGCTCCGAGTTCTCTTCCCTTGATGATAAGGCGCTCCGTAAGCGTATCGAGGAGGCCTTCGACAGCTCCGCGGATATCGAGGAAGTCGGTATCGTAATGAGCGTCAACGACGGCGTTGCCACCGTATCGGGTCTTGAAAGATGCATGCTCTCCGAACTCGTTACCTTCTCGGGCGGAAGCCTTTCCGGTAAGGATCAGGCCTACGGTATCGCCATGAACCTGGAGAGAAATTCCGTCGGCGTAGTCCTTCTTTCCGGCGCCGATGACGTCGTTGAGGGAATGGTATGTAAGAGAACGGGCACCACGGTCTCCGTCCCCGTAGGTCACGGTCTTCTCGGAAGAGTCGTGGATCCCCTGGGTAAGCCCATCGACGGCAAGGGTATCATCAGATATCACAAGACCAGGCCCATAGAATCACCGGCACCTTCCATCGTGGAGAGGTCTCCGGTCAATAAGCCCCTCCATACGGGTATCACGGCGATCGACGCCCTTACCCCCATCGGAAGAGGTCAGAGGGAGCTTATAATCGGCGACCGTCAGACAGGTAAGACGGCCATCGCCATAGATACGATAATCAACCAGAAGGGTAAGGATACCATCTGTGTATACGTTGCCATCGGTCAGAAGATGAGTACCATCGTCTCCACGGTCAATCTCCTGGAGAAGTACGGTGCTCTGGATTACACGGTGGTGGTTGCCGCCAGTGCATCCGACTCCGCATCCCTGCAGTACATCGCACCCTTCTCGGGATGTGCCATTGCCGAGAAGTTCATGTACGATGATCACCAGGATGTCCTGATCGTCTACGATGACTTGAGTAAGCACGCCCAGGCATACCGTGCCATATCCCTCCTTCTGAGGAGACCCCCGGGACGTGAGGCATATCCCGGTGATGTCTTCTACCTCCATTCCAGATTGCTGGAAAGGGCAGCTAAGCTCAGTGACGCCAAGGGCGGCGGTTCCATGACCGCACTGCCCATAATCGAGACCTT
>DNAE01000233.1 GCA_003543635.1 Clostridiales bacterium
TTCTTCAGCAACTCCGGCGCCGAGGCAAACGAGGCTGCCATAAAGCTCGCAAGGGGATACTTCTACTATAAGGGCGAACCCCGTTACGAGATCATAACGGCTAAGATGAGCTTCCACGGCAGGACCCTGGCCACCATCGCCGCAACGGGTCAGGAGAAGTTCAGGAAGCCCTTCGCTCCCGATATGCCGGGCTTTAAGTACGTGGAATTCAACGATCTTTACGAACTCGAGCAGGCGGTCTCCGGCAAGACGGCAGCCGTTATGCTGGAGCTCATCCAGGGAGAGAGCGGAGTCCATCCCGCATCCCAGGAATATATCAAGGGCGTAAGGAAGCTCTGCAATGAGATGGGTATCCTTCTCATCGTGGACGAGGTACAGACCGGTGTGGGCAGGACGGGAAGGATGTTCTGCTACGAGAACTACGGGATCACCCCCGATATCATGACCCTTGCCAAGGGACTGGGCGGCGGCGTTCCCATCGGAGCCACCCTTTGCACCAACAAGGTGGCTACCGGCATGAAGATCGGCGACCACGGATCCACCTTCGGCGGAAATCCCCTGGCCATGACCGCGGGAAACGTCGTTATGGATCAGTTCATGGACAAGGATCTTCTCTCCAAAGTCAACAATTCGAGCGCTTACCTTTTCGAAGAACTGGGAAAGCTCATGAAGGATTATCCCTCCATCGTTCAGGTGAGGGGCATGGGACTTCTCATCGGCATCGAGTTCCAGACCGGAATATCGGCCAAGATCCTTAAGGAGAAGCTCCTGGGCGAGGGCATCCTCGTCTCCGCCATCGGTTCTTCCACCATCAGGATCGCGCCTCCCCTGATCATAACGAAGACCGAGGCCAAAATCTTCATCGACAAGCTCAAGAAGATCTTGAAGGAACAGAAGAAACGTCCCCTTCAAGAAGTAGCCGCCTACGCATCGTCGGCAAAGAAGGAAACGGAAAAGAAAGAAGATCACATAGAGAAGGAACTGGAGGAATAAGAAATGAAGCATTTTATCGATCTGCACGAAGACGTGGGAATAGATGAACTTAACTATCTGCTGGATCTTGCGGCGGATATGAAGAAGAAGACAAAGACCGGCATCGAGCATCACTACCTCAAGGGCAAGTCCCTGGGTATGATCTTCACCAAGTCCTCCACCAGGACAAGGGTATCCTTCGAGGTCGGTATGTACCAGCTGGGCGGTCAGGCCCTCTTCCTGAGCAACAACGACATCCAGATCGGACGCGGCGAGACCATCTACGATACGGCCCATGTCCTCTCCGGCATGCTGGACGGCATCATGATCAGGACCTATGCCCACAAGGATATCGAGGATCTTGCCAAGTACGGCTCCATCCCCGTCATCAACGGACTTTCCGACGACCAGCACCCCACCCAGATGATCGCCGACCTTTTGACCATCAAGGAGGTCAAGGGCGAGCTCAAGGGACTTAAGCTGGCATACGTGGGGGACGGAAACAACGTTGCCAACTCCCTCCTTCAGGCCTGCGCCAAGGCGGGAATGGACGTGGCCATCGCTTCCCCCGCGGACTACACCTGCCCCGACAAGTACGTTAAGCAGGCCGAAGAGGACGCCAAGATCACGGGCTCCAAGGTCCTCATGACAACGGATCCCTACGAGGCATGTAAGGATGCCGACGTCATCTATGCCGACACATGGACATCCATGGGTCAGGAGGAGGAGAAGGCCAAGAGGGTCGAGATCTTCAAGGACTATCAGGTAAACAAGGAGCTCATGGGCGTTGCGGACAAGGACGCCATCTTCCTTCACTGTCTCCCCGCCTACAGGGGCTACGAGGTGACCGAGGACATTATCGACGGTCCCAGGAGCTACGTATTCCAGGAAGCCGAGAACAGGCTCCATGCCCACAAGGCCATCCTGGTAAACTGTTTCCTCAATGATTGATCTGAAACTTCGTCGAGCCACAAGGTCTGACGCCCCCGCGGTGTCAGACCTTATTCATGAGGCCATGGAATCCTACAGACGTGACTCGGGCATCTCCAAGGGGATGCTGGAGTCCTTGTCGGAGAGCGTGGAATCGGTCACCGACAGGATCGAGAAGAATAATTGCCTGTGCCTTTATATCGACGACCGTCCCGTGGGCACCATCACGTTGTCCCCGGTGGACAATCCCATGAAATACAATTTCTCGGACAAGACCGAGAAGGTGCTCTCCAAGGCGGAGAGGGTCTCCTATATCTCACGTTTTGCCGTGGCGGACCTCCTCAGGAAAACGGGCCTGGGGGTACAGCTCATGGATGCGGCCGTCACCCTGGCGGAATACGACGGGTCAGACCTCATACTCCTCCATACGGCGGTCACTAATAAGAATATGTGTGAATTCTATAAGAACAGGGGATTCGAATTGATCGATTCGGAAAGATCCAGGGGTTACGAACGGGGTCTTTTCGCGAAGAGACTCACACTGCGTTGATGCGGAAGACACGGCACCCGAGGCAGAGGGAGTCCATGAAGATCTCCTCGTAGGCAAGATCCCGGGCTTCCGCCGTCTCGTAAACGCCGAAGCACGAGGATCCGGAACCCGTCATGCAGGAATAGATACTTCCCTTATCTCGAAGAAGGCGGCAAAGATCACCTATTACGGGGACCATCTCCTCCGCGGGGGGCTGAAGGTCGTTGACCATGATGTCCGCCGTCTTTTTTATCCTGTCAGAGGGGCACAGGGATGCGTCATTATAGACCCTTCCGATCTCGGACTTGATGCGCTCGATATCGGGAAGCACCTCCCTTTGGTCCGCTTTATTGAAGCAGATACCCGTGGAAACGCCCTCCTTAGGCTTTATCAATATCATGGGAAGGCCCTTGAGGGACGGGAGTTCAGTCACCATCTCCCCTATCCCCTCGCAAAGACATGTTCCTCCGTGAAGGAAGAAGGGGACGTCGGCACCTAAAGAGGAGGCCAGTTCAAGGAGTTCCCGGTCGTTTAAAGGTCCGCCGTAGTATTCCTGCAGTATCTTGAGGACACAGGCGGCATCGGAACTTCCTCCCCCGAGTCCCGCCTGGGAGGGAACGTACTTGGAAGTTCTGATATTCATGTATACGGGGGTAACGGCCGCAGCCTTGAAGAAGGCATCGGCGGCCTTGTAGCAAAGATCCTTCGTCTTATCTTCGCAGGGGGAACCCGTAAGATCGATATCAAAGGGGACCCCGTCGTCGAGATCCGCCTCAATGGTATCGAAGATATCTATCTCCTGGAAAACGGAGAACAGGTCATGATACCCGTTCTCGCGTTTACCCGTTATGTTCAGAAAGAGATTGATCTTGGCGTAAGCTTTTTCCTTAAAGCTCCTTATCGCCATCTTATCTGCTCATTATCTCGGAGATGGCGTCCATGATCTTGTCGTGGCATCCGCCGCATCCCGTGGAGCAGTGGGTCTGTTCCTGAACAGCCTTAAAGGTCTTCTCCACATCGGAGAAATCCTCGTGACCGTGAAGAGCATCCTCAACATCGAAATATGTAACACCCATACAATTGCAGATCGTGTAGTTTTCCATAAGCGCCTCCTTGGTGTAAGTAATCCTATTATATCAGACAGAAGCCTTTAATTCAGACTCATGCTTAACAACATAATCCCGCACGAGAAGATCGTAGACCCCGGCCAGGACGCCGATCGCTCCCCCGAGGACCAGATTTATACCCATGCTTATGAGGATGGAATTGAGACTGTCCCGCCAAAAGGGAAATATCATGGAGGGGTATTGGGAGAATATCCCGGCGTTCTTCAAGGTCCTTGTGGCGGCGTAGATATTCCATATACCGCAGCCTATCATGGCGATCCCGTATCCGAAGAACAGGATCAAGGGAATGCCGAAGATGATCTGAAGGGATGCGAGGATGATCCAGAACACCCCGTCAAACCGCATCATGCGGACTACGCTGCGGGCGGCGCCGGTCATATCAGACGCCGTTTATGGTCGTGACGGCAAGGCCCTGTGACTCGAAATTCTCGTCAAAGGACTCAGATACCCAAAGTTCCCCGTCTCCCATGAAGATGCCGTAGGATGTGGCGCTGTAGCCGTCGTTCATGTCGGAAGCCACGGCCTCACGGAAGCTCTCCTGATAGATCACGGAATCCTCGGAGGAAAGGACCTCCCTCAGGGTCTCCGCATCATTTATCTCCTGTCCCAGGTAGTGGAAGGGAAATGAGGCATGTTCCACGATGGAATCGATGTCTGCGTTAAGGACCCAGTTGCCGAGATCCGCCATGAAGGCTTCAACCTCTGCGGCATCCAGGGATGTGGCAACGGAATAATCCGCCGTCGAAGAGACTTCCCCTTCGGCATCCTCTTCGATGCCGACGCCAAGCTGGAGATCCCCGTCCTGCCCGCCGTTAACGTTGATGATATCACCCTCCGACTCGACCGTGAGATTCCCGAAGCTCTCGGAAACGGAAGACGATTCAATTGCGGAGGTCTCCGTCTCCTTCTCGGAGGATACGGATGTGGCATCCACCGTAATGGTGGTGGGGGCTTCCTCGGAGGGGGTCACCTCCTCGGGGGCTCCGGAGGCGCATCCC
>DNAE01000049.1:0-3340 GCA_003543635.1 Clostridiales bacterium
AAAAAACCAACCACCGGAGTGATTGGTTAATTGAATTCAAATAAACCCATGAACTTCTGCAAGCAAATAAGGACTTCCCGGAAACCTTACCGCAGACCACGTGCACTTTGCAGAAGGCAAGTGTCGAGGACTGGTTTCCTGGAAGTCCTTATGATCCTTGGTGCGCCCGACAGGACTTGAACCTGCATGGTCTCCCACCGGAACCTAAATCCGGCGTGTCTGCCAATTCCACCACGGGCGCTTATGCCGTTTCCGGCTTTACTGCATGGGCTCTAAGTTATCCATCTCCATCACATATCTGTTGTCCAGCACCAGATAGTGACCGTCCGTTGCGACTCCGATGACCATGGATCCCTCCACGTAGGTCATGGCATACTCGTTCACGTCCGTATCCGTGTAGGCATCCGTATCGGAGAGCACGTTATAGGCCACGGGCTCATCGAATTCCGTATAGTTATTGTTATCGAAGGGAATGCCGGTGGGATACGTGGACTCTTCCGTCTCCGAGGACTCGGGGACGCTGTAGGTCTCCTCTTCCGCAGGTTCCTTTGCACAGGATGCCATGCAAAGCACAAGGGCCGATGCCAGGATGATGTTCAAGATCTTTCTTTTCATATCTTTCTCCTATTACTCCTCGTCGAGCTTCAATACGCTCATGAAAGCCTCCTGAGGGACCTGGACGGAGCCCACGTTCCTCATCCTCTTCTTACCTTCCTTCTGCTTCTCCAGAAGTTTCTTCTTACGTGTTATGTCACCGCCGTAACACTTGGCGAGGACGTCTTTTCGATAGGCCCTGATGGTCTCCCTGGCGATGACCTTTCCTCCGATACATGCCTGGACGGGGACCTCGAACTGCTGCCTGGGGATATTCTCCTTGAGCTTTTCCGCCATCCTTCTTCCCCTGGCGTAGGCCTTGTCCTGGTGAACGATGAAGGAAAGGGCGTCCACGGGATCGCCGTTAAGGAGGATATCCAGCTTAACGAGCTTGGATCTCTGGTAGCCCGCCATCTCGTAGTCCAGGGAAGCATATCCCCTGGTCCTGGACTTGAGGGCATCGAAAAAGTCGTAGATTATCTCGTTAAGGGGCATCCTGTAGTGGAGCATGACCCTCTTATCGTCCAGATACTTCATGTCCTTATATTCACCGCGTCGGTCCTGGCAAAGCTCCATGATGTTGCCCACGTAGTCCTTGGGGAGCATTATGGTGCAGTTGACCACCGGTTCCTCCATGTAGTCGATGGAGGCGGGATCGGGCATATTGGTGGGGTTATCCACTTCGATGCAGGTGCCGTCCGTCTTATATACCTTATAGACAACGGAGGGGGCCGTGGAGATGAGATCAAGATTGAACTCCCTCTCCAGTCTTTCCTGGATCACCTCGTAGTGCAAGAGTCCCAGGAATCCGCACCGGAAACCGAAGCCCAGAGCCGCCGAAGTCTCCGCTTCGAAGGAAAGGGCCGCATCGTTGAGCCTGAGCTTTTCCAGGGCATCCCTGAGGTCGCCGTATCGGGCGCCGTCCACGGGATAGATACCGCAGAATACCATCTGCTGAATGCTCTTATATCCGGAAAGGGGCTCCTGCGCAGGCTCCTCCGCAAGGGTAACGGTATCGCCGGGAGCCGTATCGCCCACGTTCTTGATGGAGGCGCAGATATAACCGACCTCTCCCGTCAGAAGGGCATCCGTGGGAACGTACTCACCGGGATGGAAATATCCCAGCTCCGTGACGGTAAACTCCTTTCCCGTATGCATCATGCGGATGCGGTCACCGCTCCTGACGGAACCCTCCTTTATCCTGACGCTTACGATGACGCCCTTATAGGAATCGTACTTGGAATCGAAGATCAACGCCCTTAAGGGAAGGTCCTCATCCCCATTGGGTGCGGGAAGATATTCCACGATACCCTCCAGTACCTCGTCTATTCCGATATCGTTCTTGGCCGATATGAGGGGGGCATAGGATGCGTCCAGACCGATGTCGTCCTCTATCTCTTTACGCACTTCCTCCGGTCTTGCCGAAGGAAGGTCGATCTTGTTTATTACCGGGAGCACCTCCAGGTCCGCATCCACCGCCAGATATACGTTGGCGAGGGTCTGGGCCTCCACTCCCTGGGCGGCATCCACGATAAGCACCGCGCCGTCGCAGGCGGCAAGGCTCCTGGAGACCTCGTAGTTGAAGTCGACGTGGCCGGGAGTGTCGATCAGGTTCAGCATATAGGTATTGCCGTCCTTTGCCTTATAGGCCATTCTGGTGGCCTGGGACTTGATGGTTATTCCGCGTTCCCGCTCGATATCCATGTTGTCCAGGATCTGGGACTGCATCTCCCGTTTCTCCAGCACGCCGGTATGCTCGATGAGCCTGTCGGCAAGGGTGGATTTACCGTGGTCGATATGCGCTATTATGCAGAAATTTCTTATAAGTTCCTGTCTTTCCATTATGTTTCCTTATCTGTCAGAGTGTTCCGAAGGCGGAGAAGGGATATATGACAACGAAGGCGATGCCCTTGATCCTGTCCTCGGAGAAGGGACCCAGGTTCCTGGAGTCGTTACTGACGGGACGGTTATCTCCCATGCAGTAGTATTCGTCATCCCCCAGCGTGATCTCGTCGTAACCCTTGGCAAGGCCCGACTGCATCACCACGGTCTCAACGCCTTCCTGAAGGTACTTTTCGTCCAGGAGATAGAAATCCTCCTCCCCTGCTCGCCTGATGTAGACGTTGCCCTCGCTGATCCTCACGGTCTCGCCGGGAAGTCCTATTATCCTCTTGATCAGGTACTCGTCGTGGTTATAGCCCTCCATGTCCTCACCGTCCAGGATGACGATGTCTCCCCTGTCGTAGTCCTTGAAATAGGTGGCTATCTTCTGGGTGAAGACCACATAGCCGTCGTGGAGCGTGGGGTACATGGAATCTCCGCACACGTTATCTCTCTGGACAACGAAGATCACCAGCAACACGCCGATTATTACGCCTATGGCTATGGTCCTTATCCAGCTTAAAAGCTCCCGAAGGAACCCGTGTTTCTCCTCGGGCTTCCTTACCTTGATATCCTCTGCGGCATCCTCGCGTAATCCGGTCTTTTTCACTTCAGATACTCCGTTAATCCATTACCAACTGATCGTCATCGTCATCATATCCGAGATCCAACTTGATGGAAAGCTCCTTAAGCTGCTTGTCGGATACGTATCCGGGGGCGTCCATCATGACATCCTGGGCATTCTTGTTCATGGGGAAAGGAATGACCTCACGGATGGTCTCTTCGCCCGAGAGGAGCATGACCATACGGTCGACTCCGGGAGCGATACCCGCATGGGGCGGTGCGCCGTAGCAGAAGGCGTTGT
>DNAE01000049.1:3431-3591 GCA_003543635.1 Clostridiales bacterium
TGATCATGATCTCGGGATCGTGGTTACGAACGGCACCGGAGGAAAGCTCGATACCGTTGACCACCAGGTCGTACTGGTCAGCCAGGATGGTAAGGGGATCTATCTCTCCCCTTTCAGCCTTAAGGAGGACATCAAGTCCGCCGGAGGGCATGGAGAAGGG
>DNAE01000018.1:0-5544 GCA_003543635.1 Clostridiales bacterium
CGTAACGATCTGACGAAGGTGAAGGCGGATGCCATCGTCAATACGGCGAATCCCGATCCCGTCATAGGGGCGGGCACCGACAGGGCTGTCTACGATGCCGCCGGACAGGATAAACTCCTGGCCGCCAGGAAACTCATCGGTAAGATCGCCCCGGGGGATGCCATCGAGACGTCGGCCTATAACCTTTCCGCCAAGTATATAATCCACACGGTGTGCGAGAAATATGCTGGGCAGTCTTCCCTTGATGTGCTGGCGGACTGTTACCATAATTCCCTTGCCCTGGCCTTAGAGCTCAACTGCAAGTCCGTGGCCTTCCCTCTTATCGGAACCGGGGAGTACTCCTTCCCGAGGGCGGATGCCCTGGGCGTTGCCACGGATATCATAAGAAGGTTCCTTAAAGAGCGGGAAAGCTCCATGAAGGTGTTCCTGGTGGTGTTCGACAGGGAGTCCGTGGATGCGGTCTCCACGAAGATCAAGTCCTATATCGACGACAACTACGTGGACAGCCTGAAGACGGAGGAGTACAGATATAACCGCAACATGAGGTCGGAGCGTATCGTTGCTCCCGAGAAGACCTTTTCCACCATGGTAATGGAGTATCTGGATGCGAAGGGGATAAATGATCCCGCCCTTTACGGGGGCAAGTATGAGATGTATTTCTCCAAGCAGATCCTGACGAATCTCAGGAATAATGTGGACTACCACCCCTCAAAGTTCGTGTGCGTGACCATATGTCTCGGGCTCAAGCTGACGCTGCCCCAGACTCTGGATCTCATGGAACGCGCCGGATATACGCTGAGCCGCAGCCGCAAGGCGGACGTGGTGGTGCGCGCCTGCATCGAGAACAAGGTCTACGACTACTTCGCAGTCAACGAGAAACTGGAAGAGAACGGATGCGATTGCCTGAAAAAGCTCACCTGAAAAAGTCAATCTCAGATTTACCTATTGGGTCCTGCAGCCGGTTACAATGATGTCAGTAAATGACAAAGGAGGAAACGGAAATGTTAGGAGCAATTATCGGAGATATCGTAGGAAGCAGGTTTGAATTCGACAGGGGCGGCAAGAGCCGTGACTTTGAACTCTTCACACCCGAGTGCACATTTACGGACGATACGGTCATGACGGCGGCGGTGGCGGAAGCCCTCCTGAAGGCAGGGAAGGAAGCCGGCGAGGAGACCGTCAAGAAGGAGCTTATCAGTTCCATGAAGAAGTGGGGTCAGAAGTACCCCAATGCAGGATACGGAGCCAGGTTCATAGGCTGGGTATTGTCCGAAGACCCTAAGCCCTACGGAAGCTACGGAAACGGTTCGGGAATGAGGGTATCCCCGGTGGGATGGCTCTACCCCACCCTTGAGCGCACCCGTGAAGTGGCCCGCTGGACGGCGGAGGTCACCCACAACCATCCCGAGGGTGTAAAGGGAGCCGAGTCTGTTGCCGCAGCGATATTCATGGCAAGGAACGGCGCGTCCAAGGAGAATATCAGGGATTACATCGTACGTGAGTTCGACTACGACCTCAACCGTACCCTGGATGAGATAAGGCCCGGATACTACCACGTGGAGGACTGCATGAGGACCATGCCGGAGGCATTTACCTGCTTCCTGGAGGCTGATTCCTACGAGGCGACCCTTCGCAACGTCATGTATATCGGAGGGGATACGGATACCCTCGGCGCCATCGCCGGAGCCGTGGCCGAAGCCTTCTGGGGCATCCCCGTATTGATGACGGCAGAGGCCGGGAAGTACATTCCCGAGGATATCTCGAAGGTCCTGGACGCCTTTGACGGGGTAGTTCACGGAAAGTCCTTCGAGGATCCCTATAAGGATAACAAGCGCATAAAGCAGGCTATACAGGGAATAGCGGAATTCGATAACTCGGATTCGAGGAGGGACCTCCTTATCGTTCTGGCCGAGCGTGTGGCGGAAAACGGACAGGCGCCCACTCCCATGGTGGATGTGAATAATGTCATTGCGAAGTTCGATATAGAGAATGCCGTAATGGGGAAGAGCTACACCCTGGGTGAGGAGATGAGGCTCCGCAAGGATACGGTCGTGGACGGTTCCGGCAAGGAGTGGTTCCCGCTTTTTACGGACGAAGAGGAGAGGCAGAAAAAGCCCACCACCAACATCAGTCTCAACGTCCCCATCAGGGTCATCCTGGAGGACGCATATAACAGCGACAGGGTAGAGGGAGCCGTCATAAATCCCTTCGGGGACAGCCTGGTCTTGCCTAAGGACATTATAGATATTATCCTGAAATTAGCGGATAAGATGGGAGGTAAGTAATATGAGGACCATAAAAGTTACCGGCAAGGGCAACATCAAGGTTGCCCCCGATACGACGAGGCTCACCCTGACATTGACCGGGTCCGACACGGAATACGGGAAGGCGCTTAAGGCCTCCTCTGAGGATACCCTCTGTTTGAAGGACTTGCTGGAAGGACTCGGATTTAAGAGGTCTGACCTTAAGACCATAAGGTTCTCCGTTGATCCGAGGTACGAATCCTACAAGAACAAGGATGCGTATAAGCAGAGGCTCACGGGATACGAGTTCACCCATGTCCTGAAGCTGGAGTTCCCGTCAGATAACGAGAGGCTCGGAAAGACGCTCTTTGCCCTGGCCAACGGCAAGGTCTCTCCGGAGGTGCGCATCAGCTATACGGTGAGCGATCCGGAGAGCGTCAAGAACGGCCTTCTTTCCAAGGCAGTGGCGGATGCGAAGGACAAAGCCGCCGTGCTTGCGGAGGCATCGGGGGTCACCTTGAAGGATATCCAGAGCATAGATTATTCATGGAGTCAGATAGAATTCGAGTCGCAACCCATGAGGGGCGGATTCTATACCCTTTGTGAGGGTGGTTCCGGCATTGACAGCTATGATATCGATATGGAACCCGAGGATATCGAGAAGTCGGACGAAGTCACGGTGGTATGGGAGATCGCCTGATACTTTAAGACCCTCAGTCAAATCTCTGTTATTGCTTTTCGTGCGGATTGTTGCGACAATTAAAGTGACATCAGAAAAGAGGATTTCTTATGAAAAGAGACGATATAATGCTTGAGGGCGGCATCAGGGCCGTGTTTGACCCCGTATCGGAGACCTATGCCGCGGAGATACCCCACGAGGGCGTCGATGTGGTGGTGGAACTTCAGGATAACGAGGATAATCCCGATACGGCGGAGGCTCTCAAGTACACCTTTTCGATGCTTATGGGAGACCTTAAGGGATACGAATCGAAGGCCCGGGAGGCCATGATATCCAAGATGTGCCCCCTCCTGGAAAAGGAGCCCTATGAGTCCGTGGACCCCGCGGCCATCAGGGAGGACTACAAGCTGATACATATCGCCCTGGTGGATGTGGACCGTACGAACATGCCCAGGATCGAGAATACAAGGGTGGAGTTTTCCTTTATCGAGCCTGATCTTCAGGACCCGGATGACATCAGGATGATCTCCGCGGCGGGATCCCTGGAGGAGGGGTTCCGTGAGTTCTTCGTAAACGGAGTGTTCGTGAGCGAAGATGAAGTGCTCATGCCCCGCCCTCTGGATAACGGCACCCTGGCGGAGTTTTCCCCCTATTCCCGCACCTATGTGGGAGTCGCGGATCTCCTGGGGGAGGAAGTGGAATGCTACTTCGAACTGGACGATGACGAGGCCGGCGCCGATAACGCCTTTGAACTCTACGAGGACGTGATTGAGGCGGCGGATGACCTGGACGAGCAGGCCAGGATGCTCATCTTAAAGAATCTCCCGGGGATCCTTTCCGATATCGAGCAGTATCTCGGAAGGGAAGGGGATAAGGATCAGATCATGGAGGATCTGTTCCTGGATGCCGCGGTGTTCGGAAGTGCCCGGGATCTGGACTTCACCTATTGTCTCGAGGGTGAAGGCGCCCAAATGAAGATCACCGTGACGGGAACCTTCGAGGGTGGCTTTTCAGGGTGCATTACGGACCTGGTCAGGGATGACGAGGAGTTTGATTGACATGAAGCGCGGAAAGTGGACAAGGATATCCCGTCTCTTTGCCGGAGATATCTACGAATGCTCCCTTTGTAAGGGACGTTTTTCAAAACCATCTTCCACCTGCCCCAAGTGCAAGGCGTCCATGACGCCCGGAAAATATGATCCCCGCTGGGTGGACGACATGGAGTTTTTGGATGCCATCTTCGACGATTAATGGTATAATCAAATTACTTTTAGTACAGGAGGGATGATCCCATGGATAAGACAGGAATTGAAGCACTTGATAAGCTCGGACTCGATAAGGTCGTAGACGGACTTAAGGCCGGTGATGCACTTGAGAAGGTAGGTCCCGCAGTGGAGCTCCTTAAGAAGAGCGGAATCGATAAGGATGCGGCTCTCGCCAAGATCAAGGAGCAGTTCCCCGGACTTTCCGAGAATGATCTTCTCAGCCACGTTGACAAGTTCTTTAAGTGATAAGATCTGAATAAAGACGATTTCCGGAGCTGTCTCATTGAGGCAGCTCTTCGTATGAGGGATTTTTTATGGGAATAAAGATAGAGACAGTTAAGACCCGTGGGGTGAAGATGGATTATTTCCGCTTCGGAAACGGCGGCAGAACGTTTGTCATGCTGCCCGGTATAAGCATCGTCAGCGTCATGATGTCCGCGGATCTCATAGCCAAGCAGTACGAGGATCTGACCTCGGATTTCACCTTCTATGTGTTCGACAGGGCATCGGATATTCCCTCCGTCTATCCGGTTTCCGCCATGGCGGAGGATACATTGGAGGCGATAAAGGCCCTGGGGCTTTCTGATATATACTGCTTCGGCGCCTCCCAGGGAGGCATGATCGCCCTGACCATGGCTGCCATGGAGCCGTCATTATTCGCGGGCCTTGTGGCGGGTTCCTCCTGCTGCAGTGACTCATTCTGTAACGACGCCCTTCGGGAGTGGGTGGATCTGGCGAGAAAGGGAGATGCTAAGGCCCTGTGCCAAAGCTTCGGTCAAGCCGTTTATCCTGAGTCCTTCTACCTTGAGAACATAAAAGCCTTCGAAGGTCTGGCTCTTTTGGCGACCCCCGGGGATCTCTCGAGGTTTGCGGCTATTGCTTCGGGGACCATCGGGTTCGATATAACCGGAGATCTTGGGAAGATAACCTGCCCGGTCCTTGCCATCGGCGCTTCGGACGACCGGGTCCTGGATCCCTCCGGATCTTCCGTTATCGCTTCAAAGGTCCCCCGGGGGAGCCTTTACATGTACGACGGATTCGGCCATGCCGCCTTCGATATGGCCCCTGATTACAGGGACAGGATAAGGGATTTCTTCTTGAACTGTATGTTATAATAATCGTTAGATTTTTATTATCGGGAGAGGGTCATGGATATTCATCAAGTTTACGGGGTCTTGAAGGTCGCATGCTGGTTGGGATTCTTCGTGGCATTTGTCGTGCTGTTTTTTAATCTTGTGAACCTGATCGGTGATCTCGTAAATAAAAAGCCCAAGAAGAAGCACGCTCTGGGAATGCTCATCTGCTTCGTGCTCCTGCAGCTGTTCCTTTTCGGGACATTCGGATTTGCCTTAAAGCA
>DNAE01000018.1:5620-9765 GCA_003543635.1 Clostridiales bacterium
GATCGGGAACCGCCATGATAACCTGTCCCCCCAGCTGTCCTGGAGTGAGGTCTACGGAGCGAATTGCTATGCCATCGTAATGATCGATCCCGATGCCGGTAACTGGCTTCACTGGTATGCGGAAGTGGAGGGCACTTCAGTGGAACTCGGAAGCTTCTCGGGAAAGGATCAGGGATATGTGGGTCCCTATCCCCCCTCCGGCTCCCACGAGTATGAAGTATATGTTTTTGCCTTGAGGGACAGAAGCAACGGACTTTCCGTCGATGTGGACGGACCGGGGGCAACCATCGATAAGATCACGGAAGATCTTGCTGTCGGTGGGGCTTCCAACGGAGGCAATATCCTGGCCATGGGCATGATAGAAGGTCAGTTCGGAGAAAGCTGATAATGGAACTGAGCTACACATTCTTCTATATAGAGGCTAACATCGTCTGTATCGCGATCTTCGTGATCCTTTTGCTGAGGAGCTTCAAGGGTATAGACCGTCAGCAGAAACAGAGGGTCTTTGACGGAATACTGATAAGCCACATCCTGTATTTCCTCTGCGACACCGTCTGGGTGCTCATATTGGGGGATATAGTCTCCCACACCATCGTAACGGTCAGCATAATCAATATACTGAACAGCATCCTTTTGGATATCCTTGCCTGTTGCTGGTTCATCTATACGGGACTGGTCACCGGAGGGAAGTATTTAAACGACATGAAAAACAGATGGATCGTGGAATCCCCCTTTGTCCTGTCCGCCCTGACCATGACGATCATGTTTATCTTCTTCAACGATCTTATGGTGGGGGAAGACCTGGTCCCCACGGGCCTCTATTACTTCCTGTTCATCTCCGTCCCCGCGGCATATATAATCATCTCCTCCGTGAGGCTTGTTATGGAGGCACTGAAGAAGGAGAATTTTGCCCACCGTTCCGGGTTCATCTCCTATGCCATCTATCCCGTGGTGGTGCTGGGATTCGGATCGTTGCAGGTGATCTGGCTGAATGCGCCCCTCTTCTGCTTCGGCAGCACCATAATGATGGTCTATGTTTATATCATCTCCCTGGATAACCTGGTCTCGTTGGATCCCCTGACGGGCCTTAATAACAGGGCCCAGCTCAAGCGCTATGTTTCCAATGAGATCATGTGGACCGGCGATGATAAGAAGATGGGATATGTGTTGATGATCGATCTTAACAAGTTCAAGAACATCAACGACAGATATGGTCACTTGGAGGGAGATGCCGCCATAGTCCGGGCGGCGGATGCGATACGGATCGCCTGTTCGGGGCTTAACTCCAGATCCTTCGTTTGCAGATACGGCGGAGACGAGTTCATCGTACTCGTGGCAACGGAGAATGAAGAGGAGATCAAGGCCCTTAAACAACTGATCAAAGCGACCCTTGCCGACATGAACCATAAGGCCGAGGCCCCCTATGAGCTCGCCTGCGGGATCGGCTATGCTCCCTATAGCGGGGAGACTACGGCCTTCCAAGGAGCCGTCAAGGCTGCGGACGAGGCCCTTTATATCGATAAAAAACAGTCATGATAAGAGGTGTATATGATACTTGATCTTGTAATCCTTGCAGTGGGATTTTTCATCCTTGTAAAAGGAGCGGATATCTTCGTTGACGGAAGCTCGGCCCTGGCCAAGTTGTTCCGCGTCCCGGGACTTATAATCGGTCTTACCATAGTGGCGCTGGGCACGAGTGCCCCGGAACTTGCGGTAAGTACGGCGGCGGCCCTTTCCGGTTCCAATGAGATCGCCATCAGTAACGTTTTGGGCTCCAATATGTTCAACCTTCTCATGGTGCTCGGAATATGCGCCCTGTTCTTCCCGATACCCTCCGGCAAGGAGATAGTGAAAAGGGACTTTCCCATATCCATGCTGGTGACGGCGTTGCTCTTCGTTTTGTCGGGGCTCTGGCGCGTGTTCGGAGGGGATATTACTTCCATTAAGATGAGCGATAACGTGGGCCTTGTATCCAGGGCGGACGGGATCATATTGCTGGTGCTTTTCGTTATATATATCGCTTACCTTATCTACGATGCAAAAAAGCACCCCGAGGAGGAGACAAAGGAGGAGTTGAAGCCCCTCTGGAAGTGCGTGACACTCATAATCGTCGGTCTTCTCATGGTTATCGGAGGAGGACAGGCGGTGGTATATAGCGCCAAGGAGATCGCGGCGGCCCTGGGCATGACCGAGACCTTGATCGGCCTTACGGTGGTCGCGGTGGGTACCAGTCTTCCGGAACTCGTCACCTCCATCGTTGCAGCCAGGAAACACGAGACGGGACTTGCCGTGGGCAACGTGGTGGGATCCAACATCTTTAATCTCATGTTTATCCTTGGAGTTTCCACGAGCATAAATCCCGTGGCGGTAAACTTCGCTTCCTTCTGGGATATATTGATCCTGGAATTCGTGAGCCTTGTGACCTTCATCTTCCTCATAACGGGGAAGAGGATCAACCGAACCGAAGGCGTGGTAATGATACTCTTTTATGTTGCACAGGTGATCTTTGCGATCATGAGATAAGGAGGTCTTATGCCCTACGATCTTAACGTTCCCTATAGGGAAAAGGAAGAAGCCAAGGCGCTGGGCGCCAGGTGGAACGGACATAACTGGTACTGCATGGAGCTGACCCCCGGCCTGATGAGATGGTACGAGGGGGATGAGGTCCCGGCGGAACAGGAAGTATACGAGGACGAATTCGGCAACAGATATCTCTCGGTCTCCGAGGTGAATCTGATGATAACGAGACAACTGGAGATCTGCGACGACCTTCGGGATATCCTCGTTTACGGGGAAGTGACCGACTATTCGGGACACGCCTCCAGGGGATTTTATTATTTCAGCTTGATAGACGGGGGAGTGCAGCTCCTCTGCATAATGCCCGAGAGCGTTCCGCTCAGGGATTTTGAACTTGAGAACGGCAAGAAGGTCCTGATCAAGGGTAACTTCAGATACCATTCCCGTACGGGAAGCGCCAAGCTCAACGTCATCCGCATCGAGGAGGCGGGGGAAGGCGAGGCGGCCCGTCAACTGGCGGAACTGAAATTGAGGCTGGAAAACGAGGGCCTGTTCTCCCCGGAGCGCAAGAAGCCCCTGCCCAAACACCCCGTGAAGATAGGGATCGTCACCTCGGAGGACGGCCAGGCCATAAAGGATATAAGAAAGGTCGCCACCAAGAGGAACCCCTACATCAACCTTGTCCTCTATCCCGTTAACGTGCAGGGCTCCAATGCGGTCCCCTCAACGATCCGCGGTATCAGGTATCTGGATTCCTACGGATGCGACATCCTGATCGTGGGAAGGGGAGGAGGATCCAAGGAGGACCTCAAGGCATATAACGACGAGTCCCTGGTCCGTGCCATTGCGGCGGCGAATACTCCCGTAATATCGGCCGTGGGCCACGAGGGAGACATTTCCCTTTCGGACTATGCCGCCGACGTACGCGCCGCCACCCCTTCGGAGGCGGCGGAGATTGCGGTTCCGGACGTAATGAGCGATGTGCTGAAGGTGAGGGATCTCAGGAGCGAGATCGACAACAAGATGAATGTCATCCTCCGTCAGAAGGTCGTCCTGTGGAATAACCTGGCGGCCCTCCTTTCAAAGAATGCCCCGGAGAGGAAACTTCAGGAGAGGATCGACCGGCTGGATCTCATCAGGAAGGACCTGGACCTTAATATGAATGCCGTAAGCGACCGCAAGGTGCACCGCTTCGAGATCCTCCTTGCCAATCTCAACGGATCATCCCCCACGGCAAAGCTCGTGAAGGGCTTCGGTTACATAAGCAGAGACGACCGCCCCGTGGTCAATATCGGAGACCTCAAGGCAGGGGATACCGTAGGCATCAGGATGCACGACGGAACGGCAGAGGCCGTCATCAGCAAAGTAGATAAGAAACAGCAGATATAAGGAGGATCTTCAGATGGATCAGGAAAAGAAATTCAATGTGGAAGAATCAATGAACAGACTTGAGGAGATCAACCGGGAACTCAGCAAGAGCGACATCGCACTGGAAGATTCTCTCAAGCTCTATAAGGAAGGCGTCGAACTTGCCAAAAAGTGCAAGGAGCATCTGGAGGGCGTCAAGAAGGAGCTGGAAGTGATCAGGGGAGAAGGATCCTGATTCCGGCTTATCTTTTGATATCAGG